>NZ_CAAGTW010000002.1:0-298690 GCF_900774285.1 Methanococcoides sp. NM1 | reverse complement strand
ATGTGTTCAAATCAAATGTCTCCAGCACTACCATCTTCTATAATGCTACCGACCTTTCCTCCAATACTCTGCATACTATCAGTACCCAGACGGTTGATATTACAGGCAATATCAATAGTAGCTGGACCAATTCCAGTGTCAGTACCGGTGCTGATACCACTGCTCCTTCCAGCATAACCGGTCTTGCTGGTACTCCTGGAGAAACCTGGATCAACTGGAGCTGGATTAATCCATCTGATCCTGATTTCAATCATACAATGATCTACATCGATGATGTGTTCAAATCAAATGTCTCCAGCACTACCATCTTCTATAATGCTACCGACCTTTCCTCCAATACTCTGCATACTATCAGTACCCAGACGGTTGATATTACAGGCAATATCAATAGTAGCTGGACCAATTCTACCGCAAAGACCTCCTCACAAAATTCTGGTGGTACATCAGGTAGTAGTTCCTCCGGTGGCGGTGGAAGCAGTACTACAAGCGAGGACTTCGAGAACATAGAATTAAAGGATGTTGTTGTCAGATACATTACAAATAATTTAGAAACATCTTTTATGTTCAAGAACGAAAACCTGGATATCATTTACATCAACATTTCAACAGATAAGACCATTGGTGATCTAAAAGCAATAGTCGAATCTCTCAGATCAACTTCTTCATTAGCTTCAAAACCAGCAGAAGGCCGGATATACAAGAACATCAATATATGGGTGGGGAATGCTGGTCTGAAGAGTAATCTCCGAATCTCTGATGTAGGTTTCAGAGTTGACAGGGTATGGCTTGATGAGAATAGTGTTTCAGAATACTCTGTAAGATTGAGCACTTATCGAAATGGAAACTGGTATGTCTTACCCACGGAAAGAGTGGATGAAGATGATAATTACGTCTACTATAAAACAGACACTTCCGGTGAACTGCTCTCACCGTTTGCAATAGTAGAATATATAGAAAGTAAACCTGTTTCACTAACTACCGGGGAAGAATCTGTTGTTGAAGGCAGCAAGGTTCCTGAACCTGTAAGGGTCAATCCGGCACTGGATCCTTCGGCAGAAGGTACTGGTATTAGAGATGGGGCGGCTGAAGAGCCAACCGCTTCTGAGTTTAACACATTGTTCTTTGCAGTACCCGTAATTGTATTAATATCGGTTTCATTTGTTGCAGTTAGAAGGGGCTATCATATTAAAGCAAGAGAGAAGGCTGTTGGTTTCCTCGATAATATACTAATGGAAAAGGATAATGATTCCAGAACTTCTTCAGATAAGGAAATTCTGCATAAAGATGTCCCCGAAGGGCCTATGGAAATTATTCCCCCTGCTCCGGAGATTGAAACTAAAGAAGTTGATATTGAACAGAAGCTAAGGGATCTGGAAGAATCTGGTCTCATCTCCGGTGTGGTGCATGAGGATCAAAAATAAATGAATTTAAAAACAGTAAACATAAGTCTAGTATTTCCATTGAGATCTTCACTGGAAAAATATCGGAGGTGATCCTGAATTAAAAATGCTGGCTAAATAGGAATAAGATGTTGGTTAAAAGGGATTAAAAGTTGGTTTCCATCCCTTTTTTATAGATAATGTTCTCGATCCTCTTCCTGTCTGAAATATCGCAGAAGCTGATAAGAATACCTATCAATTTGTCGTTCTCGCCTTTAATGGGTGATCCGATGATATCGACCGGGATCCTTGTGTTGCTCTTTGTAATCAGGAGGGTCTGACTTGCCAGACCATAGAACGTGCCTTCCCTGATGACCTTCTCAACGGGGTCCTCAACGGCTTTACCGGTATCTTCACTTTCGACATAGAAGATATTCTTTAATGGTTTTCCAAGTACATCATCCTGCTTCCAGCCGGTAAGCGCCTCTGAAAAAGGATTCATGAACTTTATGTAACCATCCTGGTCAGTGGCGATCATTGCATCGCCGGTGTTGTTCAGTATTGCAGTAAGCCACTTCTGGCTCTCTTTTAATTTGCTTTCCATCTCATGCTTGTAAAGAGCAATTTCGATGTTGGTGCGAAGTTCACTTTCTTCAAATGGTTTGAGTATGTAACCAAAAGGTTCTGTCAACTTTGCTCTTTGCATAATGTTATCGTCTGCATAAGCAGTGATATAGACAAGGGGGATTTCGTAGTTGATATGGATATGGTTTGCAGCTTCCACACCGTCCATTCCATCCTTTAACATTATATCCATCAGAACAAGGTCCGGTAAATTCGGTTGTGAATTTTCCAGTATCTTAAGAGCTTCCCTGCCGCTGTATGCTGGAATAATGTCATAATCGTAGGATAGGTATGCGGTAAGCAATTCAACATTATCAGGTTCATCGTCGACGACAAGTATTTTGGTTCTACCATTCTCAGCCATATTAACACCTAATGGACAAGTATCGGGTTCAAATTCATTATTGGTCATGTAAAACACTACCACCGAATATCAGTTTTCAGGGAGCGTTTTTTGCATTTGGACCTTCTATCAGTATTGTAATGAACAATATATAATCATTACCATCATACTATTTACTTATGAATTGATACCCGTTATTGTTCTCTTTTTTTACCCCACAATGCTCATGTTGGCTACTTTTAGTGGTGGTGTCACGGTTCCGCCAACCTTGCGAACATCGGTTCCTGCACCTGTTATATTGTTGAGCATCTCAAATATATTGCCTGAAAGCATAAGTGATTTGATAGGTTTGTCTATTTTCCCGTCCTTTATTGTGAAAGCATTTCTGGCTTCCACTGAAAAGTCTCCTGAAATAGCATTTGCAGTATGAGCACCGATCACCGTATTGATAAAGACGCCTTCATCAGTATCTCCTATCACATCGCTTTGAGGATAATCTATGATCAGATTACGTGAACCTACCGAAGGTGTGGATGAATAGGAGTGACGTATACCATTTCCTGTACTGGTGGTCTTACCCTTTCCTGCGGTATAGTTATCATACAGGTAGGATCTGAAAACCCCTTTTTCGATGAGCGTTGTGCGCTGAGAAGGAGTGCCCTCTTCATCTGAGATGGATGTTTCCATTCCAGCATGAAGAGTACCATCATCTATTATTGTTAGTTCGGATGTGGCAATGCTCTCATCTATCTTTCCTATTAGTGAGGAGCGTCCTTTCTGCACATTATCAGCATCAATGGATGGCTCGAACGTATTTCCGAGGATGTCGGAAAATGCAAATGGATGGAGAATGACATTCGTTTTCTGTGGTTCAATGGATATGCCATTTTGTGATCTGATGGCAAGATCTGCAGCATTTTTCCCTATATTGAATGTATCAATGTCAAGGGAGCGTGATACCTCGAAGTCATAGGCTGTAGAGATATCTCCATCTGTTGTGATGACATCCACGAAACCGGAAACTCCTGTACCTTCATCGATCACTTCAACACCGTTTGTGTTCATTATCAGTTGTTTGCTGATCGTTGTAGAGAAACTTCCTGATGTTGTGTTGATATTTGGTATAGACAATGCACCATTGATCATTTCCCCTGTTAGGGAAATACAGTCATCCAGGCCAAGTTCATCTATCTTTTTATCAAAGGTTCCTGAAACTTCCGGATATTTTGAATTTGAAGGCAATGATGTCCAATCCGGATCGCTTTCTCTCACTTTTGCAGAAGCTACAGCTACTTTTACAGCTTCATCGATGCGTTCTACGATATTTGTGCTTGCAAAGCCGACTGCTCCATTGACAATAGTGCGAATTCCGATGCCTTCACTGCCACTCTCTTTTGCAGATTCGATCGTGTTCTTCTTTATATCCGCAGTTATGGAACGGCTGTGTATAATGAAAACTTCAGCTTCATCGGCACCCAGTTGTTCAGCTATTTTCAGTGTATTTCCGGCAAGGTCGAACATATCAGGCACCTCCTACCAATGCTTTTGAAATGGATATGTGTGGTGAACCATCCGAGACCGGTGCAAGCTGACCGCCTTTACCACATCTGCCCGAATGCATCTTAAGGTCGTTTCCGACCAGGGTGACATTATTAAGGATCTCAAGTGTTTTACCGGAAAGGGATACATCGCGAAGCAATGTGGTCACTTCTCCATTCTCGATAAGATATCCTTTTTCCGCATTGAACTGGAATATCCCCTCACCTGTATTGACCTGGCCGCCACGTGAGCCGGTAAGGTACATTCCATCTTTGACCTCCTCCAGCATCTCGTCAAAATTGGAATTACCATTGTCAATGTAGGTATTGCTCATCCTTACGATCGGTGCAGAGTATCCCTGTGCACGACAGTTCCCGGGTTCTCCACCAAGAGCTGCTGCAGTTTCTCTTGAATGCAGGTATGAATTTAAGGTTCCATCTTTGATGATGGTGGTCTTTGATGATCTTACTCCCTCGGAATCAAATGGGTAGTACCCGTACTCATGAATGGTGGGGTCATCGATTATGTTAATAAGCGGTGATGCGATCTGTTCTCCGATGCGTCCGGCAAGTATGGAGCTTCCTTCAAGGACAAGGTCTGCTTCGGAAGCATGGCCTACTGCTTCATGGGCGAACACACCTGCAAGCTCCGGATCAAGTATCACAGGCAGTGTTCCACCTTTTGCCTGCTTTGCACCAAGTAGCTCTACGGCTGTTCTTCCTGCGGATTCTGCAAGAGCAAATACATCGTTTTTCTCAAAAAGTTCATAGCCGGAAACTCCAAAACGACTTTCCCTGCCTACCTGATAAGCTCCTCCTTCGCTGGCAACTGCACTGATGGCGAATCCGGTTCTTATAAGATCGTATTCACAATCAATACCTTCGGAATTGATGTATTGCATCCTGACAGAGGCCTCAGAATAAACTGCAGAAGTACTGCTAATTCCATCTATCTTTGCATGACTGTCTATGTCTTTCAATAACTGGACCTTATCTTCAATTGGGATATCCTTCGGGTCAATAGTGGCAACCGGGAGGTCTTTCACCACAGGTTCTTCCATGGGCTTGAGCTCGACCTTCTCCTTTGGGGAGATGTTGTTCATCTGCTGTGCAAGCTCTGAAGCTGAACTGATGGCATCGTTAATATCAAAATTCCCTTCTGCTGTGGTAAATCCCCAGGAGCCTCCGCATAATGCGCGAACTCCGCAACCTCTGCTGTAATTTACCGAGATCTCTTCTATATTGCCATTATCAAGGACGATCGAGGTAGACGTACCATCGATCACCCTGACATCGTAAAAACAAACTTCAGACATTGTCGTTACCTGTGATCGGTTCACTTTCAGGCATTTTAATAGCATTCATTTCGGTCAGTTTCCTGAGCTTCTCAACAATGCCTGCTTTATCTTCACCTATAAGACTATGCTCGATGACCTCTGCAATTGTTGTTACAGGTATGATCTCAACCATTTCCTTGTAGTTATCCTCTATGAGGACATCAGCTTCGTTGGACTTTGGAATGATAATCTTCTTAATACCTGCCTGTGCTGCAGCTTCTATCTTGTAGGTAGCACCGCCTATTGGAAGTACATCTCCTCTGACAGAAAGGGAGCCTGTCATGGCAACGGTCTGGTCGATAGGGATGTTCTCCATTGCAGATATCACAGCAGTTGCAATTGATATTGATGCGCTGTCACCTTCCACACCTTCGTAGGTTCCTACGAACTGGATGTGAATATCGTGATTGATCACATTCTCTCCTGTTACGTTCTTGATGACCGCTGAAACATTCTGCACAGCTTCCTTTGCTATATCTTTCAGCATACCGGTGGCAATAACGTGTCCTTCGTCAGCAGACTGTGTCGGTGTGACCTCTGCAATGATCGGAAGCACAATACCGGAATCCCCGCCCATGACCGCAAGTCCGTTGACCCTGCCGACCGCTGCTCCGATCTTGGTGAAGAGCTGGTAGTCCTTACGCCTTTCCAGATAGCTGTCTGCGAGCTGTTGCTCAATTGAACGTGCGATCTTCTTGCCTGCGAGAACATGCTCTGCAGTTGTGACCTCCGCGTTCTCAGCGTGAGCAATGTCACCGGCGACCCTGACAAGCCCTCCCAGATCACGGAATTTAAGCGTAATATGACCTTTTCGGCCTGCCCTTCTTCTTGCTTCCCTGATGATCTCGTTTACCGCACTTTTATCAAATTGGGGGATGTGTCCGTCGCGTACAACCTCCTGTGCTACAAAGCGTACAACTGACTTCCTGTTCTCAATGGTGTCTTCCATGGAATCTCTCATGAAGACCTCATATCCATAACCCTTGATACGTGAGCGTAGTGCAGGATGCAGCTTTTCCATAGCATCGAGGTTACCTGCTGCCACCATGATAAAATCACATGGTACTGGCTCTGTCTTTACGAGTGCACCGGAACTGCGCTCGGACTGGCCTGTAATGGCATATTCCTTCTCCTGTAATGCTGTGAGAAGGCTTTGCTGGGATTCGATCTTCAGAGTGTTCATCTCATCGATGAAAAGTACACCCTTGTGTGATTTGTGGATATCACCGCTCTCTACCCTGTCATGAGCAGGTGTTTCAAGTCCACCTGACTGGAATGGGTCATGCCTGACATCCCCAAGAAGTGCACCAGCGTGTGTTCCTGTTGCATCGATATATGGTGCCTGATCTTTCTGGTAATTTGAAACGATGAGCTTTGGTATCATCAGTTCTTCTTTTGGCATGAACTGTCTTGTCAGCATAAGTATCATGATAGCTGCAATGATACCCCATAGTAACTGACCGACATAGAAGGAATACATCACAATACCAAAGACCAGGAACATCATCATCATATTGCGTGACTGGGCTTTCTTGCGTGATTCCATCCTATGGGCCAACACGATCTCCCTGCCTTTCCCGGCAGGCACTTGCCTGATCTTTGGGTTGTTGCTGTCCTCAAGATTCGGATATGCCATTATATCTTCAAGTTCTTCCTTTGGCAAAAGTTCAGCCATTGCCTTTGCGAGCATTGATTTTCCGGTACCTGGTGTACCTACCATCATTACATGACGCCTTTGGCTAGCTGCTTTCTTTACAACTTCAACGGCGTGGTCCTGCCCGATGACCTGGTCGATAAGTAATTCAGGTACATCTATTGAATTTGTAGTTTTAAAATCTTCACCGAAAAGTTCGGCTTCTTCATTAGCAGTCATTTCGTTATCCATGGTTAACTCACATTTTAAACAGTATGATATGCAGGTATTTACAGGGAATATGCTAGAATGTGATTTTTTGAGAGTTTTTGCTATTGTTATACTAGAGGCATTCAACTAAATATATTTAACTATTTCAATCCTGTCTGAAAGCTATGAGAAGATATGTTTTTAGATGGTTTGTTATACTAAATCGAAGTAATTTCTTTATTAAAAACAATGCTAAAACTTTTGCAGATAATGTGCATCCATGACAAGCTGTTTCACATCAAAAATAAATAAGAACTTTGAAGGAGTAGTAGAATTTATTAAAGAATAATGAAAGAGAAAAAGCAGTATTTTCCTGTTCTATTTCTTTTTTGTTCTACTTCTTTTTAAATCACTTTTCCATTAAATTTTATTGAACTAATTATTAAATAAGGTCAAGGATCCTTATTGCAAGTTTTGCAGCATTTGCACCGTTATCAATACCAACGCTGGCAACAGGTACTCCGGGTGGCATCTGCACAACTGATAGCAATGCGTCAAGACCGCCAAGCTTTGCACTGACAGGTACACCGATCACAGGCTTCATCGTCCTGGAAGCAATAACTCCCGGAAGTGCGGCGGATAGTCCTGCAATAGCAATGAAGACCTTTGCATCACTGTTGGCGATGTGATCTTCAAGTTTATCAGGGTCTCTGTGTGCGGAGATAACATTTACTTCGAAGGTGTAATTTGTTTCTTCCAATACTTTCGTAACACGGTTTGCAATTGCGTTATCTGATTCTGAGCCCATTAATATTGAAATATCTACCATTTTTTATCTCCATCAGGGGAGGTTCCCTTCCCCGCTAAGTTCATGCTGGCGCTCAATGCTCATCCTGATAAGGATCTCAAATATCTCTTTTACGGCGCCGGAATCAAGGTTTCTTTCGGTTGCAATGTTAGTAGCCCTGTCAAGAACAACATGATTCTGTGTATCATCATTGATAACCCTGTGTTCTTGTTTCTTGCTCTCCAACACCTCATCTGCAAGATCGGTCCGTTCCGCGATCATTCTTATGATCTCGTTATCTATCTTCTCGATCTTACTGCGAACTTCATTTATTGCGGTCATGTTCACCCACGAAATTAAAGTTTCATTGAACCTTCATTATTAATCTTGGTATTTATCACTTTTCCGGTGGTTCCGCACTCTTCCCATATATTTACAAGCTCATTTGCCAGATTTTTATCCACAAGTGCAGAATATGCGGGCCCGGTCCCCGATAAGCTAACTCCCTTTACCCCAATCCTCAGTGCTTCTATCATTATATCAGTACTGAACCCAAGCGCTCCACAGTAGAGGAAACCATTAAGCGTCATGGCTTTCTCATATTCTCCTTCAAGTGCAAGCTCATATGCCATATCGATCCAGGGTGCTATAAGCTCCGAGTTCTGTACGTTTGTCTGTGAACTGAAAGCCTGCCTGTCAGGTGCAAAGATAATTACATCCATATCTTTCTCGGTGCGTTTGATAAGTTCGTTCTTCCTGTTGTCCGTCACAACGATCCCGCCAAAAAAAGACGCACATGCATCATCAAGGGCTCCTGTGATGGTAACGCCTGCATCCTTTGCAGCCCTTACGCCGATATATACCGCATCCATAGGTTCCAGTGTCTCACCAATAGCATCAAGAGTTGCAAGAATCGTTGCATTCGCAGCCGCACTGCTGCTTTTCAATCCGCTTGCAAGCGGCACTTCGGTACGCGTGAGGACAGTTCCTCCCATCTCAATGCCAAAATGCTCCAGAACAAGCTCAACCGACCTTTCAATAAGCGTGGTGTCCCCTTGCGGCACATTTTCAATACTTCCGGTTATAGAAGAACTGTTATTTGTAAGTTCAACATCCGCAAAGGTCTTCAGGTCAACCCCGAAAGCTGATCCTTTCCAGGTAGCAATGGCATTAATGATGGTTCCTGCACCAAGTGCATAAGCATATCCTGTTAGTGTCATATCGAATTCCCGAAAATAGAATATGGGATGTTGATATTTAAGGGTATGACTTACTTCTTCAGTTCAGCAATACCCAGGAAAGCATACTTCGTTTCCAGAGGCACCCCTGTATCTAACGGGTTGATCACCTTTTTGGTAATTTCGATGTTGATATTACCATCATCGAGCTCTGAATCCCTCATGTAATCCATGACCAGTTTGTTGCCAAGTTCTTCTGCATAAGTCACTGCTTCCTCATAGTTGTTCATCTCATCTTTTCCAAGAGGGGAGAAAACTGAAATTGAGGTTGGTTTAAGGTTGTACTTGGATTCACCGAAGGTTGCCCGGATGAGGATCTCTATCCTTTTGACCCCTTTTCCTGCAAGAGCGCCTACTGCATTTCCGACTTCGGCTAGTTCAGGGAGGATTATGTTTGCATCCACGAACTTCTTTATCTCTTCGGTATATGCACGTACAGGCCCTCCAAGGAGCACTACCGGGACATCTACCTTAAATCCTGCAAAGAAATCGCCATCGAGACCTTTTCCGATCTCTTTAGCATCCATGGTTTCCAGGAGGTAAGAAAGAAGATTTAATGCCATGTTCTTTGCTACTTTTCTTTTGATCTCAAGGCAGAGGTCCTTTACCTCCATGTCTGCAAAGATGCACATTTGTTCTGCACCGATAATTGCTGCTTCGGTATTCCATTCGTTGTAATCCCCAAGCACATGCAATACGTCGGTCGGTGTAAATCCGATGGCCTGTACAAGTCTTTTTTGTATCAGGCTGTCAAGGAGCATTGGGGAAGGCATTCTTCTGCTTTCCCAGTGTATTTCGCTGACAGAAACGGGTTCATCCCCGATCCTGTTCAGCAGTTCCTCTTCCCTTTGGGTCAGTTCGATAGGTTTCTGCTCTGTCCTCACAAAGAATTTCGTTGGCTGGATGTTCTCACCCAGTTGTGTTCTCGAAATTGATTGTCCCTGCTTCAGCTTCTTAATGATATTCGGATGTTCTGTGGCTGCAACACACAGCGGAACAACTCTTCTTGGACCGATATTGAGCACATGGTTCATGACCCAGACATGGCTGTCACCACCCATTGCAGAGGTTTCCATCTTGATAGCTTCCACTTTTGTCTGCCAGCCACCTACAATGGCCCCGGAATCAGATATCTGAGGTAATCCGTTGACAGTCAGGGAAACATCGGTACTTGTACCGCCCACGTCGATCACCACGCAGCTTGGTTCCTTTGACAGGTAAGCTGCACCTATAAGGCTGGCGGCAGGTCCTGTAAATATTGATTCGATAGGATGTTTAAGGGCTTCATTCATTCCCACGATGGAGCCATCACATTTCAGCATCATGAGCTTTGCATCTATTCCACGGCGGTTAACCTCAGAAGCAACGGTGTTCATGAACTGGTTGGCTATTGGTAGCAGCTGGGCGTTCAGGAATGCTGTAATTCCTCTGTCGTATGCACCCAGTGACTGGGAAAGCTCGTGTCCGCAGATCACAGGCATTCCGGTAAGCTCTGTAATAAGTTCCTTTACTTTCCGTTCGTGTTCGGGGTTCCTGACGCTGAAATAAGACGAAACGGCAAATGCTGATACTTTGTTCTTTACATTCTGGACGAACTCCTCAACCGAATCAAGATCTAACGGAGCGGTTTCATTACCACCGGTACTGTGTCCACCTTCCACAGAGATGTAATACTTGATCGCAGAATTCCTTGGGGAATCCGTTTTTCCTACAAGGATAAGTCCCACTGGGTAGCCGGTCTTTTCCAGAATTGTGTTGGTTGCCAAGGTCGTGGATACTGACACAAGTTTAACCTGTTTGAGAATAGATTGGTCAAGTCCGTCAAAAGCGTTCTGTATACCGATCAAAAGGTCAGGATAGGTTGTCCTTGCTTTTGTAGAATCGACGATCTTTCCGTCCGCGTCGCTGATAAGAACGGCGTCGGTGTAAGTTCCTCCTGCATCAATACCAAGACTGTATTTCATGATCTTATTCCTTTATAGTGAATTTGATTTGGTGTTTGCTTAACAGTGATCTGCTTGCCAGTATCACATAAAGCACAGCTTCCACGTTTTAATTAATATCAGGATCGTAGTTAGAACATTAGGATATGTTACTTCTATATGAACATTCGGATTTTATTACGGATTGTAAGAAGTTCGATGTTACTCGAACTTGCTTGCGATCTCTTCTTTCAGCTTGTCATAGGTTATCCAGACAAGCTGTGGACCACTTTTGATCCTTGTTAATTCTCAGATATCTCTCTTCGGTGTCCCTATTCCCACGAAAACAAGCTTTGTTTCCAGTGGCAGGCTATCACCAAACATTGAAATATCGTTCCTTGTTACGTCTATGCGCACATCCTCCGCATCCAGGCCGGCTTCTTTCATGTAACCGAGAACAAGTTCTCTTCCATGCTGATCGGCATATTCAAGAGCTTCGGGATGGGTCATGAAGACCTTTCGTTCACCTTGCACGAACACGATATTACTTATCTTCGATTTCTTTCTTACATTCTTGATAAGTATCTCGATCCTCTTGATACCCTTTCCTACAAGTGCTCCCACTGCATTGCCCACTTCGGAATGTTCCGGAAGTATAACATCTGCATCGATCAGTTTTCTTACATCTTCCACATAAGCACTTACAGGCCCGCCGAGGAGTACTACAGGAACGTCAAGCTTGAACCTGGTATGATAATCACCTTCAATGACCTTCCTGATCTCATCAGGACGTACATCTTCCAGAAGATAGGACATAAGATAGATGACCATATTCTTGGCAATTTCATTTTTGACCTGCTGGCAGAATTCCATCTTGTTCTGATGTGTCATGCGTCCAAGTATGGCAGCAGCAGTGTTTGAAGCTTCAGCATTCCATTCATTGTAGTCCCCGAGCACATGCAGTGCATCAGTTGGAGTAAATCCGATAGCCTGCACAAGCCTTTTCTGAATGAGCAGGTCCAGGAAGACCGGTGAGGGAAGTTTGTCCAGGAAAATGCCATTTATGGAAACGGGTTCATCTCCAATCCTGTCATAGATCTCCTGTTCAGATGCGCTCAATTCGGATGTGGGTTCCTTTCCTGAACGAATAAAGAATTTAGTGGGCTGTATATTATCGCTCAGGAGCATTTTTGAAGGCACTCTTGCCATCTTAAGCTTTTCAAGTATCGAAGGGAACTTTGTTGCAGCAACACATAGTGGGACCACCCTTCTTGGGCCTATATTTGGTTTCTGGTTCTTGATCCAGATGTGGCTATCCCCGCCCATTGCAGAAGTTTCCATGCGAATGGCCTTGACCTTTGTCTGCCAGCCGCCGACCACGGCCCCCTCATCACAGAGTTCCGGCAGTTCATTTTCTATCATGGATACATCTGTACTTGTACCTCCGACATCAATGACCGTACAGGTCTTTGATCTGCTAAGGTAGGCTGCACCGACAAGACTTGCTGCGGGACCTGAGAAGATGGATTCAATAGGTTTTTCTTTTGCTTCATCGATACCGACCACGGAACCGTCACATTTGAGCATAAGAAGTCTTGCGTTTATGTTCCTTCTGTCCATTTCGCCGATGATCGTCTCTATGAAATGATCTGTTATTGGGATCAGTTGTGCGTTAAGGTATGCTGTGATACCACGGTTGTAAGCACCAAGATCCTGAGAAAGCTCATGTCCGCAAACAGTTGGAAGTCCTGTCATGTCTTTGATCAGTTCCTTGATCTGGAGCTCATGTTCAGGATTGCGTATGCTGAAGTAGGATGAAACTGCAAAGGCCGAGACCTCATCTTTGTTCTGGAGAATGAATTCCCTGACAGCTTCAATGTCCAGTTTACCTATTTCCTCTCCGCTGGGACCATGACCGCCTTCGACAACAATATAGTTCTTTATGGAATGGGTTTCCGGTATTACATAATCCCCTGCCATGATAAGTGCAACAGAATAGCCGGTACCTTCAAGGATAGTGTTCGTGGAAAGTGTGGTAGAAACGGAGACCAGTTTTATGTCTTTAAGGAAATTCTGATCCACTCCGTCAAGTGCGTTTTTTATTCCTTCCAGAAGGTTCGGGTAGGTGGTAAGCGCT
Organism: Methanococcoides sp. NM1; assembly: GCF_900774285.1. Classification (NCBI taxonomy): domain Archaea; kingdom Methanobacteriati; phylum Methanobacteriota; class Methanomicrobia; order Methanosarcinales; family Methanosarcinaceae; genus Methanococcoides; species Methanococcoides sp. NM1. The sequence goes on along the minus strand of NZ_CAAGTW010000002.1, from coordinate 285,542 downwards.
TTGTTCGAGTCAATGATCTCGCCATCCGAATCCCTTATTATTACTGCATCAGTGTAAGTACCACCTGCGTCAATACCCATGCTGTATTGCATCTTTTATCACTCCTTTAACTCCAAATATCAGACTCTGCTTTGCATGAAGGATATAGCATAAAACGAATCAGGGATCTTCTCCCTAATATAGATGGTTTGGAATCGTATATAAGAGTTGTGTGAAATATACGCAAAACCTATTCTTCAACTTATAGTTTTGGCAGGATCAAAGGTCAGATTCACGAAACGTGCCTTTTACCACCATAAGTTCTTCAAAGAAGCAGTTATCACTATCGCAGGTCTCAACTTCAAATCCGCAGGCTTCCATGCGTTCCTTTACCTGCTCGATACCTGTAAGTGAAGATATGAGGATAAGCACCATTCCGTTATTGTTAAGATATTCCAGAACTTCATCAATGAAACGATTTACTGCGTCCCTGCCATCAGGTCCGCCATCAAATGCATAATTTAGCCATCCTGGAACCTTCTCATCTTCTGATGTAGGGAGGTAGGGTGGATTGAACAGGATAAGGTCGAACATGGTTCCGTGCTTAAAGCAAGTGAACATATCTGCCCTGATGACCTCGACACCGCTCGCCCTTGCACAAGTGGCAGCAATAGGGCTTATCTCAGTGGCAATAAGGTCAACATCGACGTTCTCCTGAAGGACTGCTGAAACAAAACCGGTGCCAGCTCCTACTTCCAGCACTTTCATGCCTTCCTTTGCATTATCAATGGCAACGTCAGCAAGCAAATAGGAATCCTCGGCGGGGTCGTAGACCTGCTCATCAAGATTTATTCTTGCATTCCTGTAGGTGATCGTTACCATGGTCTTTACATCGCGTTCTTCATTTTGCAGATATGATTTGCAATGTCTGCCAGCTCAGGGGGTTCAAGGTTCTCGGCACGTTTGTTCATCTGCTCCCCTGGCAGTTCATCAACTATCTGCTTGATGTTGGGAACCTTTAGTAAATGATTGCCTTTGATAATTGCGTTCCTGAGCTTTTTACGCCTTTGAAGGAAACCTGCCGTGACAAGGTTCAGGAAAAAATCGGGTTCATCAACCTGGAATGGTGATGGGCGAGGGACAACTTTGACAACGGCAGACCACACTTCCGGAGGTGGTGAGAATGCTGAAGGGGGGATCTTCATGATAATGGAGGCATCAGCAAAATAGTAGGTGTTCACTGAGAGCCTGCTGTAGTCCTCGGTATTGGCTTCTGCAACCATGCGCTGTGCAAACTCATACTGGTACATCAGTACGCCCAGTTCAAAGTCATGTTCGAAGAGCTTGAATGTAATTGGCGAGGATATCGAATATGGGAGGTTTGCCACAACTTTGTTGAACTCTGGCATATCGACCTTTAGAACATCCCCATGTATGATCTCGATCTTCTCGTTGTCGGAGAATCGGTCATGAAGGACATCAACAAGCTGGGGGTCAAGTTCTATGACTATGACCTTTCCTGCTTTTTCCAAAAGCCTTTCTGTAAGATTGCCGATACCGCCTCCGATCTCGAGCACAACGTCGTCCTCGCAGATGTTGGCCTCTTCGGCAATAGAATCAAGAATTCGTTCGTCGATCAAAAAATGTTGGTCATGGCATCCGCCCTGGATGCCATATTTCTGAAGAAGTTTTCTTACCAAGGCGATGACACCTGTCTTTAATCATTTTTTGGACGATGCATTGGTACTGTAAAGAGCCTGTATTTGATATTGTCATCTTTAAGCTCTTCAAGGATGCGGTTTACAATGACCTTTTCAGGAGTATGCACTCCACCGACACGGTCATGCAAGTCCTTCAGGCTCTTGAACTCGCCTTTCTTGCGCTCATCGATGATAGCCCACATGAGCTTCTTACCGATGCCAGGCAGGAGCTCCAGCATATGCAGCCTTGTTGTTATCGGATGTGCGTCGTTGAAGAATTTGACGAATTTTTCTTCCTGATGGCTGACACATCCCTCAAGTACATGAGGCAGCTCAAGCTGTGCACCATGGCTCAGTTCCGGATAGTGTATCCTGTGCTTTACATGATCGATCTCATCTCTGTCCCCGTCACCAATGTAGACGCGGGACTGTATCTGTGGATTTGCTCCTTCTTTTGGAACAAGCTCCATAAGTACAAAGTGCTTATCACCAACTGCCTGGACCAGAGGTTTCTTCTGGTATGTCGGACGCTTGTCTGTTGTACTGCCATAAGGTAGGTAGTCAAGGACCCATGCGTAATCCTCTTTCTCAGGTGGTGTTCCCCTCTTTCTCATAGTATCCTCCAGTATGTTGTGCATCGGTGATGAAACTTACTGTCTCCATCAAAAAAAGTAAAGTATGAGATATAAATTATTCCATTGACTCGAGTACTAGATCCAGGATCGTATCCAGCTCTTCTTCGGTCAACGTGAATCTCTCTTTTGCATAAAGTGCCCTGAGCTCATCCCTGCTCTGAGGTAATATATCGGCAATATGGATTGCGATCTCAGGTTTCATCTTCTCCAGTTCAAGAAGTTTGCCCACAAGTTCTCTGGACTTTTCGGCACTGATCTTTGCGAACATGTCTGCATGGTTTATGGCCTTGCGCAGCTCATATCCCAGTTCTTCGCCACGTTCCGTGCGCTCTTCCATTATCTCGCTAAGTATTTCCTTGACTTCGGGAACAGTCAATAACTCTTCACTCTGAACTTGTTTGACTATCATTAAAATACACTCTTTGAAATTAAGTATAGTTTACCGTTTTGAGGGCCACACAGTTGTAGCAGACGTAATCTTTCAGATAGGTGTTGATATAGATATATCTATCGACACCTGAATATGTCAGTGTCCAGACTATTGCTAGTCTGGATCATGAACTTAGTTGTATTTCTGTGGTTTCAGGTGCTGTGGCAGAGAAATGACCTCTTTCATGGCATTTCCATCCCTGACCTGTAAAAGGTAAGCTCTTCCGCGCTGTCCAAGTACCTTACCGGTCTTTCCTTGGAACTTTGCGTTTGGCATTCCCTTCTGTATGCTTGGATCGATATCGATGTGGACCATCTGTCCGTCTTCGAATTCCTGGATTGCCTTGCTTACAGGGGAGAGTCCCCTTTCCCTAACAGTCTTCTTCAATTTGTACCTAGTACAGCTTCTTTCACCGTGTGATGTTGGCATTATTTTCCTCCGTTGTTCAGGTCGTGGATAAGACCTATGTTTGATAAATTTAATGGTTTGCCGACTTAAATGTCGACGCCGATGACGTCCAGTTCGGCAACGGTAGCCTGTGTACCAATGAGCCCTGTAAGGCTTGGTACTGTTCTTCCTTCGTCGCTGGATATCAGTTCTTTGACATAGAGGCCACCCTCGCAATGAACTTCGATCATTGCATAGTCCTCGGTCAGTTCGTTAAGCTTTATGTCATGGACGGTTCGCTTACGTACCAGATCAGCCCTTCTGTGGGATACACGCTGTGGTGTTCTCTGGCCGATCTGTGCACCAATGAGTTCATTGATGGCCGATCTGAGTTTCTCCTCTGGAATTTGCTCTTTGAATGTAACTTTAAGGTTATAAACTTTATCCGCCTTTGAGCTCTTGAGAGCCTCGACAGTGGCCTTTGGTGTAAAAGTAAGGCCAATTACTTCGATCTTGCCGGCAGCACGATCATTGATCTCTTTTTCAACTTGCTTAAGATCGCATGTTCTAAGCAATGGTTCAACAGCCTCTACAACGAAAGGTCTTCCGGTACCGAGCATCAGGGCATCGATGTCCTCACGGCCTGCACCATGGAACTTCGTGTCAGTGCAGCGCAGTGCTTCGATAACAGGGTCCTTGGTAAGCTCATCAACTGATTCTGGGTATTGCTTCCCGGTGAAGTTGCATGCCTCACATCCCCTGCCCTTGCATGAGCGGCATGGCCAGCGGGTCTGCGGGATGGTTCGCACAAGTTTCCTGTACCTTCCAAGGATATAGACCGAGCGGACCTGAAGAATGACCTCTTCGTTAGCAATATCAAGTGTCACTAGTATGTCCGGGGTCTCAAGCTCTACATCTTTATTTGTCCGTTTTGCAATGAGCTTCCCTACTTCACGGTTAAGCTCGGACTTGAACTGTTCTGCATGGGTGGTTTCGGACTCTGTCCAGAGTATCTCCTCGTTCTCGCTCAGGAGTCCGCTCATCTTTGTTCCCACAAGGAAAGTGGAATATTCATAATCCTTAAGTGCGATCTCAGCTCTCTCAGCCCAATCGTCCAGCTTCTCAAAAAGTCCCAGGCATACCCAGCATTTTTCATCTTCGCCTTCCTTTCTCAATGACTTGCGGGCGTTAACACTTGAGCTACTTAACTCTTCCAGTATCTCCTTGTCGCCTTCATCCTTGTTCAGGCGGTCGCCTTCCATAGCTAGTGAGAGCTTTACGGCACGTCCTCTTTCATCATTGGTCAATCCGGTGGAGAGCTTTGCGAACTGTCTTCCCATACAGTGGTCACATATGGGTCCTTCCTGGATGATCTTCTTTGCAGTATCGAGTATGTTCACCTGGTCACTTCCTTCTTCCTGTTCCTTATATTATTGGACCTTTCCTGCAATTGTCCTGTCTATCTCATTGTTGATCAGTATTATACAGTGGTCTGCATGTAGTGGTATTGGGCCAAGGGAGATGGTCTGTGCTCCCTGTTCATTTATCATTTGTTCTTCCTCTTCAGTGACGCCCATATGGTCACCGAGAATGAATACAGCATTGTCAGTAAGGTCGGAAACCTTGCGTATATCTTCACCATCTTCATGTAAGTAGATAAACCTGCGTCCTGCTTCCCTGAACTCGGACAGGAGGGTGTCAAGGCCACCCCTCCTCATGAACACTCCGGGTGTAGAGCGTGTTTCCCATTCTCCTGCTGTTTTCTGGAGTGCTTTCTTGATAAGTGAACCTGCACTTCTCTCATCCGGGTTCAGGTATCTGATATGCTCTCCGTCAAAACGGACTATCTTTCCGGGATCCGGTTCTCCAAGCAGTACCAGATGAACCTGAACATCCCTTCTCAGGTCATGGGATAAGAACAATGATGAGTTTATGCATCTGCAAAGGATATCCATGCGGCCGGCTGCCCCGGGCATGTCATTGAGGGAAAAGTCGCCTGTTGTCAAAGCTTTATGGGCAATTATCACAAAATCTCGCATATTTTAGAATCCTGTCTTGTTTTTTGGTGATAACCATGTTTTATTAGATTAAATACACCCTTAGATAACACAAATACTTTTTTTATTTAGTTAATGTGTATTCCGGAATGGTTCTTAATAAGGAATATAGGATAAAAACATATCTACTCTGATCAACATTACTGGCTGGAAATTGCTGACAATTGCTGACAATTAACATCTATTGAAAGCCTTCATTGTGATGAACAACAAATAAAAAAAGAAGGCGATCATCTCACCCTGTTAACGATACCCCTGAACAGGCGACCAAGTATATCAGAACCTGTTATGACTATCTTTTCAGGATCGTCATCATTCCAGTAAAGTATAAGGTCATTATCTATGACATCATCTTCAGAGTCCACAGGATAGACCTTCAGCTTATGAAGCACATCTCCTATTTTTTCCTTAGGGCTTTTTACGATTATCGGAGCATGGCAATATCGTAATGGATAGAATGGTTTTTTGTAGATGGCATCCCTTATGAACGACGTAGAATCTATTGCTACGACCGGATGATCGTTCTCATCTACCGCGATTATCCATTTCTTGGCAGGCCGTGCTATCTTCTGAAGCAATTCTTCAAACTCCGGCGTCCCGATCTCCGGAAAGATCGGTCGGTTGTTATATGTATCAATTTCTATTATGGAATTCTGGTCTATAAGCGAACCTTCCTGCTTTATGCTAAGGTCGTCCAGTGACAGGAAATTAAGAGCACCAAGTCCTTCCATCTTATCGATGTCACTGGCATCTGCTCTGATATGCTTCTGTAGCATTATCCTCAGGGATGTCTCTTTGAAATACTCAAGTTTCTCTGTACCGAGCCATCTGTCAAGGATCATTGCAGAAGGCTTTGTGAAAGGATACAACAGTATTATGTACAATTTAACAAGAGGCGTTAAGGAAGCACCCATCTTTAAGGCATTTCTTGTGAAATATGCCTGTGGCATTATTTCTCCGAAACAGGTGATGAATACTGTCGAGAATATGAACGCAGAGCTTCCGATCATAACTGAATCTGTTAACAGGGTCAGAAGTACGTTGACACTTACATTACCCCATAATAATGTGGAAAGGAGCAAATGCGGATCACTTCTTAGTTTTAAGACCTTCTTTGCATGTATGTTGTTAGCTTCGGCTTCTATCTCAAGCCTGAGGCGGCTCAGGCCAAAAAGACCAATGGTCAGTCCGGAAAAGATCGCTGATTGGGTAAGACAAAGAACAATAAGTAACCAGATGATGATATCATTCATGATTTACTGTTTCACTCCAGGTAAGAAACATTATTAAACATAATACGGGGGCACAAAATAAAACAATTTCTGTCTTCAAATTTATGCTCGATTAGATCGGAATGAATATCAGATAAGTTTCTTTAAAAACAGTTCTTTATAGTTATAGTAATTCATAACTCTGAAATATGGGATAAAGAGGGTATTAAGCTCTTCACCCGCATCATGTACATAATTATAATCGAGAACAGGTGTTTCACTGCCCGACTACTTCTCCTTTAACAAAAAGCATTCTGACGCCGTTCTCTCCGACACCCAGGACAAGCTGATCATTTTCCATTGAGACGGTTGTTACATTGCTCAATAAGGAAAGGTACTGGCTATCCAGCGAGTCCGGACCACAGTATGCAAGCGTTATTGGTCCCGGTGCTAATGTAAGATCATTTCCTTCCAGGGTGTAGTCTCCACTGCCACGGTTGCAGTCTGCTTTAATGGAGTATGTTCCATCCGAATTGAAGGTAAGTGTGTAGTTTTCCGGATCAGGGACTACGGATTGGCTGGCTGGAAGTGTCTCAATTAGTCCTGACCATTGCCATTCGATGTCAATGATCTCATCAAGGGATATGATATTTTCTTCGTCCTGTTCGGTCTCAACAATGTCGTTTTCATTATCAGTTTCAGTACAACCCACTGCGATCAGGGTACAGGTAAGTACGGCAAAGATAATGAAAATGGATAATAATTTTTGTGCATTCATAATTTGATAACCTCCTGGTTCTCTAAATGTAAATATGCCGAGTTCCTATTTATCGGTTGTTTAAGCTACAGTTTAATTTGAAGTCTTCAGGTGCTGATTTTGATATCTGTGGGATCTTTCATGGACATCGGTGAAAAGTGCTCCTCCAAAGTAATCGCAAAATTTCCATCTACAGATATCTTATGAATTTAGAAAATATTCTACATATTGAAAATTTGATATAACTCCAGCTATTCGAATGTATGGGCCGGATCAACATTTGAATTTAATTCACAGTGTACTCAATTGTAATGCTGTTTTTCAGAAGCTGTTCACATCTTCCTTTTATTTCGACGATACCAGCTGATTCAGAAGCTGTTAACAGCGCTGTGGTAGTAGAATGACCTTTTTTGATACGGACAGGTGATTCCAGATCCCCACTGCTGGTTTCCAGTTCGATCGTTACATCTTCTGGTACTGGTAAATAAATACCGTTCTGATCTTTAATGCTGATCGTGATCACTGATGTTGATCTGCCGTCAGCAGGAATTCCTGATGGATCAGCTGTCAATTCCAGATCGATCTTTGGTATCTTTTTGAGGTTGCAGTGAACAGGTGTTGTTCTATTCGTGAAAACATCAGCTTCTTTTCTACATTCGAAATAGCCGAATTTAGTAAAATCAAGATAGTGTTTTCCCACCGGGATCTCAAACATTGTTGCAGGCGATAGTCCTGTATAGATCCCATCAAGGTGGGTCAGGGCTGATTCCGGATCAGAGGTTGCGTTGATCGATCCAGTCTCCTCATTTTTCATTTTGTCCTTGTTCTTTTTTCTTAGCTTCAATATTCCCAAAGCAGTGGCAATGAACAGAACTGCTGTGATCAATATCAATTCCCATGAAATGCTATCGTAGCGTTCGTTCTCGTGTTCAAAGTAAACTTCCATGGTGAGCTCTTCGGACCAGGTTCCGGTATTGTCCTGTACTGAAAAGTGGTATGTTCCTTCTGTGACCTCACCAGGATCAAGTACAAAGTAACAGCTACTGCCAGACGAGAACAGGCTTTCGCCTACAGGAAGTGTCCAGCGGCATTGAACAATTTCACCATCCTCATCGGTACCATATCCTTCAAGGACAACAGGATTTCCTTTAATGACCGTAGTTGTATAACTTTCTATATATGCAGCAGGTGGAATGTTCTCATCGATGGGTTGTAGCACACTCATTTCGGGATATTCAAGATAGATGTATCCTTTTCCATCTCCATTGCCACTGATGACCGAGATCTTCCACATTGTGCCTCTGGTGATCTCTTCCTCAGAAACGGTATGACTCAAAGTCAGCACTTCATTGGATCTGCCCCATATTTCCTTCTTTAACTCACCTGTTGGGATGAACTCCAGTCTTATCACAAGTTCCTGGATGTTCCCGTCCAGAAAAGTTTCAGAATATATCATCCCCGTTTCATCGACTTCGAATTCGATCACATGGGGAGTTTCAGGATTGATGGCGATCTGTTCTTCGAAGGAGGCTGCACTTGCACTGGCTGAAAAAGCTGCAATCACTATAAATGCAAGAAATATGTGTATTTTTTTGGCTCCCAATCCCATTTCCCCATCTGTGCTATTTCAGTTTTTCAACATTGGCTTCTATCAGTTGATCCTATCAGGTGGAAGGCAGGATCACTTCCAGCAATCTGGATCATGTGCGAACAAATCTCCTGTGAATGCAAAGGCAGCAGCCCGACATCCGCCCTGCAATGTCACAGATGATAGTAGAAGATATACCCTTTCTACATTCCCCGTATTTTTATTTCCCCTCTTTATATTTCAACTTATTGGTGACGTCTGCTATTGGTTTTAGTATTTATTATATTGTATTTATTATACTCGTTTATAATTAGTATTCTTTTTTCCATCCATTGGAGCATCTTCCAAATCGTTAATTTCTTTATCTTGTGTTCTTTTTAGCTAATTGTAAGAATACAATAATGTCCTGGAAATCAAGTCTAAAAGTTTAAAATATTATGTTGGAGAGTTCTAAATGATCTAAAATAGGTCGTTCGACAATATTTGAAACTCTAATATTTTGCAATATTTCAGTATGCTTGAGCTGTAACACTTATATGATGCTTACAATACGTTTATTTGCTTTTAAATGCAATATTTCTGCAGAGGGGACTTTCCGGATTGAGGATACTGTCCCGTAGAGGAGTACTAATAATGGCAGATGAGATCGATTATAAGATTCATGGAAATGAGATGCAGTTGGTGGAGATCGGCCTTGATAAAGGAGAAACAGTAAGAGCCGAGGCCGGAGCGATGATGTTCATGGGAGATGGTATTAAGATGGAGACCTCTACAGGCGGTGGGATCCTGAAAGGCCTTAAAAGAGCATTCTCCGGTGAGAGCTTCTTCATAACTTCATTCACCCAGACCGGAAACGGAAAGGGCAGTGTTGCTTTCGGTGCTCCGTATCCGGGAAAGATCGTGCCTATAGATCTCACAGAAGAAGGTGGCAGCTTCCTCTGCCAGAAGGACTCTTTCCTTTGTGCTGCTGATGGTATCGATATTTCGATAGTTTTCTCCAAGAGGATCGGAGCCGGTCTTTTCGGTGGGGAAGGTTTCATTCTCCAGAGGCTTCACGGTGATGGCCTTGCATTCGTCCATGCTGGCGGTACTATACTGAAAAAGGAGCTTGCATCGGGAGAGACCCTGAGGGTCGATACAGGATGCCTGGTGGCATTCTCTGAAAGCATTGACTACGACATCCAGTTCGTGGGCGGTTTCAAGAACGCGCTTTTCGGAGGCGAGGGTATGGTACTGGCAACGGTCAAGGGACCGGGTAAAGTGTATCTCCAGAGCCTGCCGTTCTCACGTCTTGCTGACAGGATCGCTGCAGCCATCGGTTCCGGGGAATCCAACAGAGGCGAACGAGGCGGCATATCCGGAATCGGTGAAGGTGCACTCGGTGGCATCCTTGGAGGCGACAGGAAGTTCTAACGGTCTTTTTCGAGGTGTGAAAAATGAGAATACTTGCCCTTGCGGATGTACATGGAGATCCTTCCCATATCGATGGCCTGCTGGAGAAGGCCGGTGAGATCGATCTTGCGGTGATCAGCGGAGATCTGACCCAGTTCGGTCCTGCCAGTGAAGCTGAGAAATTGCTTTCGATGTTCGATGTCCCTGTCCTTGCAGTCCCCGGGAACTGTGACCCGGAAGAGATCATGGAAGCTATCGATTCATCGGATGCGGTGAACCTGCATAATGCTGTGAAGAAGATAGACGGCTTTACGTTCATAGGAATGGGCGGTTCCTGCCCAACCCCGTTCAACACCCCCTTCGAGCTTGAGGAAGAAGAGATCGAAAAAACCCTTGAGCCACTTTTCGCAGATGCTGACGGCACTGTTGTACTGGTCTCTCACACACCTCCCAGAGGTTTGCTGGATGAGGTCTCCGGTGAAAATGTGGGAAGCACAGCCGTGGCAAAGTTCTTTGACCGTGCAAAGCTCGTGATCTGTGCGCATATCCATGAGGAAAGGGGATTCGCCAGATCAGGCGATACTTTCCTTGTAAATCCCGGCATGGCAGCACAGGGATATGCTGCTTTGATAGAGCTGGATCACGATAATGTAAGCGTGGTCTTCCTCGAGGACTGAAACTTAACAAGTTCGACCAGCTTCAATAGATCGATCGGATCCGATAGGACTCGATCAGATCTCAACAACCATGAGGTCGGAGGGTATGTAAACCTCCCCCTCGAACTCTTCTTTCAGGTATTCAAGAGCTTCTTCCTCATGACCTTGCATGTGAGGATAAAGGTGTGTAAGATATACTGCCCTGATGCCTGTATCTTTAAGATAAGGCCTTAACATGTCCGGTGTGGTGTGATTCGTCATCTCAAAGTCCAGCGGGAACGAGCATTCGTGGATAAGCATGTCACAACCCTGTGCCAGTTCCATGACGTCATCACATGGCTCGGTGTCCCCGGAGTAGACCACGGTCCTGCCGTCATACCAGACCTGATACGCCAATGAGGGCACACTGTGGATCCCGGCGGCGCATTTCACATCACACCCATCGAAGAGCCTGAATTCTTCCCCCGGCGATACTTCAACGACATCGATGCTGACCTTCTCCTTCATGTAAGGATAGATGTCCATGAGCCTGTCAAGCCACTCCCGGGTCCCTGCCGGACCATAGATGGTGGAATCGAACTTATCACACAGCCAGTTCGCCTTGAGCAGACACATAACATCAGCCACATGGTCCAGGTGCAGATGTGAAAGCACAATGGTATCGAGGTCCGTATGCGTGTTCCCGCTTTCGAATATACGGTTCAGGATACCACCCCCGCAGTCGAACAGGACCTTCTTCTCACCGATCTCCATAAGGAGTCCTGATTGCACCCTGCCTTTCTGTGGTATCGCCACACCGGTTCCAAGAAATGTTATCTTCATGCTTTATTAGAATAAGGCTTAAGTAACTTAACTTTAATTATGGGATGTTCAACGGTACAAGGCGACCATTCTATTTCTATGCGGGGGTCGCCCAGCTAGGTCAAAGGCGCCAGACTTAAGATCTGGTATCGAAGGATTTCGAGGGTTCGAATCCCTCCCCCCGCACTTTTCTTTTGGGATATAGGTAACATCAAAAAATGCCACTCTCTTAAAAATTAACTGTTTTTGGGTTCAAATCCAATTAATCGTATAGCAAATCAGGGATTAGGTAAGGTAAAAAACCGAGCTTTAAGTAAAAATAGTAAATGAATGATTCATCTTAAAAGTTTGAATCCAGTTTAAAGCAATATTATGCTAAATTGTTCTTTTTATAGGCTTCAGTTTCAACAGCAGATGTAATTTGAGATTTAAATAATTCAATCATTCCCAAAACCTCATTATGTAGCTTTAAATAGCTCTTTTCATCAAGGTCTTTTAGATCGAATTGATCCCCATGAACTATTTTATTCCTAGTGTCTAAAAGAGTTTTATTAATCAAATTTTTATTTAATTGATAAGGGGTGGCATCCAACCCCAAGGTAAATAAAATATCCTCCAAAATATCGTACTTTAAATTTGAAGTTGAGTCAATTGCTTTTTCATGAGGCAGAGGAGCTTCTAAAGAGAGGTCGTTAAGTATAGTGTTAACCAATTGGTGATGAGTCTTTATTTTAGTTGTATTCCAACAAGTTTTGATCTGACTCCTTAAAGCAAGAGTTATTAGATTATCGTTTAATTCCTCATATTTGAGGCATCTATTTTTGATGTAATTGATGTACCAATTTCCTGCATTACTTATGTATCCTTGCCAATGTGCATAAAGAAATGCAACACCAATCTTAATATGGAATGGTTTTTCAATATCTGAAGATAAAACAACGTTGTTTTTTAGATGAGTTATTTCTTTTTTTCTCCAAGAAATATCTACATCCAAGTACTTAAATAACTCTTCGCGAGATTTTATGTTCATCTTTACTCTTCAGATTTTTTAAAAACTTCTTTGCCTAAGGGAACAATGTTAGGTATTCTTTTATAGAAATCGACTCCACTTCCTATGTTGCCAATATAATCTGAGTTCTTCCAAAGACCAATTATTCTTTTTTCGAGTTCCGTTTTGTTTTCTTCGGTATTTCCGCTGTTCCAATCGTCTATATTCTTACCAACACCAATTGCTACAGCCTCAAAAGCAGAAACTAAAAATTGTCCCCCAAATTTAGACTTAGTTGCATCATATTTCTTAAAAGAATATTCACCAAGTGTATCATTTAGAAGGTCAAATGTATTTTTAAAAATTGTTCCCTCTAACTCTTTGTCGAAAGTAGGTGAATTAGCAATTTCTTCCATCTTTTTAGAGAGGTATTCATCAAGATACGCAAAATTGAGCTTTTTTAATTCTTCTAAACTTTCATTTTTAAAGATGAAAAATCTTAACGCTAATTCCAAGTGATATTGTTGGGAAATCGCATTTTCTGTTAAACAAATGCATTTAAGAAAAGGTGGATAGTTACCAAGGTCTTTTAGCCAATTAAATAGATCCTTATTCAGCATAATCAAATAACAGTTTCTCAGTTCTTGATCAGAAAGCTTGGTTCCAAGTGAATTTAGCCTCTGAAATAAGTCATACTTTATATTTGGGTCACTCTGCTTTTTCACAATTTCAATATTAATTCTTGCCCTTTTGAAATCTCTTTTTTGTGTTGCAGTTAAGCAATTATCTACTTCTTCATCACCTTTCCATTGCTTTCCTTCCAATGATGGTAAGTATTTTGTTTTCAGTAACGTGCTAGGAGCTTGTATTGTCCCATCATCGTTCTCAAATACACCAACAAACTCAAAAATAGTGGAGAGTCTTTGAACCCCATCGATAACATCCCACACACCATTATCTCTTTGGGACACAAAAATAGATGGTACTGGGATTCCTATCATTAGCGACTCTATTAACCGTGATTTTTGGAGATCATTCCATCTAAACACTCTTTGAAATTCAGGATGGATATCTAGGTCTCCTTCTTCGTATAAACTGATCAGTTCGCCAATTGACATTGAATACGACTCTTGATCTATTTCTCTAGACGTGTTATCAATTTCTTCTTGTAATGGCATATACCTAAAATATACCCCATGTTTAATATATTTTGTTAAGTGATTAGTTAGTTGTTCACCTATCGTTTTCTTAGTTGCCGAAGTATTCAAGTTCAACTCTCGTTTTTCTTTAATCAAATTTTTTCCCACATCTCCACCCTCTCCTTTACATGAGCATTTAAACTAAAAGGATCATCAGCTTTAGCATTCTGTTTCATGTAATGGAGAGTACCCTTAGAGAAACCCATCTTTTTCCAATCAGTGTAGGACATGTCAATTATCTTCTTCCTCAACAGATTAGAATCATCTCTTTCAGCTACATAAACAGGATTGATGAACTCAATCGTTTTCCTCTTCCCTACAAGCTGATGACTCAGTTCTCTTGCCTTAACCAAAAGAACAGATCCCCAAGAACTATTCTTCTTCCTATACTCAACCTTGCTATTCATCACAGAATTAAACTCTTCAGTTACCTTCCTTGCTCCACTTGGTCTAAGTCTAAGTGAAAAACTCTCAGTCCTGATAAAGTCCTTATTATCCATAACTCCCTTTTCAATCAGGTTCATTACAGCAAGATCAACAATAAACCTGAACGGCTCTTGAAGATCATAAGCCAAACTATACTTACTTGGATTCATTTCATGAAGAAAACCAACATGAGCATCAAGACCAACTGAATTGATAGCTCTCAAGCATTCAGATTCAAGCAAGGCATAACCATAATTAAGCATAACATTAACTTTATCGCCAGCTCCGTTTGCTCTTCTGTAATTATCAGTCCGTGCCCTAAAATCATATTCATCAGGCATGGCTTTAGCATACTCATTCCAGTACTTCCAAGCAACTCCACCTTCAACACCTAAGATTTCTCTAACAGATTTGGCTTTCTCAAGTTTATCTTTATCATCAGTGAAATCATACTCAATCTCAGGATACCTTTGTTTAAGATAATCAAGAACAGCCTCAGATTTAGAGAACTTAGCGTCAATAAACCTCTTAGCAAGCTTTACTCTTACATCCTGATCTTCATAAGCATGGTACTGAGCAAACTTTGTTTTTATATTGGTACTCTCAGAAGGAAGCATTGTTGTTAGCAATTTACCATTCCAGTCCAACATAGTGATTTGTACATTGTGTTTAATCAACCATCTGATAGCCTCTAAGCTTAAAGATCCACTTCTCCCATACACAACAATACTATCAATATCCATTCTCTTGGGAGAGAAGACATACTCATGAGGATCTTCAGTTGCTGAGAACCTTCCATCTTTGATATGGAGTTTAGCACCATCAACGTGCATATTGATTCCATGACCGTTTAGAAGTAGAAGTTCCATGTTCAGAACTCCATCAATCTTGGTTTTGGGTTCGAAGCTTCATCTTTTATTTGAGATATAATTTCAGAAGCTTCTTCCTTTCCTTTTCGTTTCAATTCCATTTGGAAATTAAAAAGTTCAAGTGAATGCTCAGCAATAAAAGGTGCAATCAATTGATCGCAATAATCACACTTGACAGAAGAAGGATATTCAAGGGTTTCTGCATCCATTTTAAGCTGCTCGATAACAAAACTATCCTTGTAATATCCAAGCAACCATGTAATGTGCCTTCTGAGCATTGGATATTCATCTGGACTTACCTTATAATGCTTTAAAGTTGATCTTAGTCTTTCTAAGAATGTATCTGTGTTTGAAGGCTCGATATCCTTTTCAGTGATATATCTAAAAAGAATTTCCAGTAAACTATCTACCAATTCATCAGATTCTGTATCCAAATGTTTAGCAAGGATATCCAACTGATACGGATCTAAAACATATTTTCTTTCATATCTGGATATTTCTTCCAATATCAGTTTTTTAGTTGTAACGTCGGCTGAATTAAGGTAGCTAAATGTCTTATCGAAGTCTTCTTTCATTTTCAAAGTCTTTTTGGGTATTGGGTATGAAGCCCTTTTATCTGTTTCTTTAATTCCGTATTTCTGTAACTCATCATATTTCAATGAAGTAAGAATGCCTGTTTTTGTCATGTTGGCTAATTTTCGATCTATACTTTTCTTACTATATCCACGTTCATTTGGATGAGTTTCCATGAGGTAATTTACGAGTCGCCCCCTTCTTACGTACCCTATCGCATTCAAATATTCGATTACATTTGTGTCAAAATCGACCTCACTTTTGATATTATTTATGTCATAATATAGCGAATTCGCATTCAAATTCATACTCAAAGTTATACTCAATTATGTATATATATCTTCTCCTCATGTCGATTTATTGTGAAGCAACATGTATCATGAAAGAATACTAACCACTGTATCTCCTTACCTCAAGGAGAAGCTAGTACAGATGTCAGATAAGTTTGGATGCTCTCAGGCAGAAGTTGTCAGGATAGCATTGTTGAAGCTCTGGGAGGCTGAGAAATGACTCTCAAGCCATTCTCAAAGGATTACAAGAACTATGGAGATTGGCTTAAAGCTCAACCAAGAACTTCAGAATATGCTAAGAGAGTCATCAGGTTTCATGAAAGGTTTCCAACTCTCAGCCTAAATGAATTGAGAAATACAAGACTCAAAGATCATAACTTGAGTACAGCTTCATGGAAAGTCTTGAATTCACAACAAAAGAGAGATAGAACACTATCCCTTGAAATTCTTAGAAATGTGAGAAAAGGAGTTCCATTTTCAAAAGCCATTGAGAAAACAGGAGCTAACAAGAAGAATGTAATTAACAATCTTGGAAAATACCTGTACAAATCTAAAGGAAAATGGAGAGTAACAGCTTCAGATAGAATTGAATCTGAAATGATGTTCTATGATAGAGATAAGGGCTTGATCTCTATTGTTACAACAAAATCAAAAAATAGGAGCTTAATTGCTGAATATTTCAATGGTGTTAATCAAGTTTTGATATCTGGTGATACTAAGTTCTTGAATAAATTTGAAAATGCTAAAGTCATTGATGCTGAAGGTAATAAGCATTACTTTGTAATAGACTTGGAAAGACTTTATGAGATTCAGGATGCACAGGAAGAGCCTGAATTCTTTGAATTATATGTTTAATTGGAGAGTGGATACTATGGATAAAGAAGCTTACAGGAAGAATATTAGCAAGTATAAGAAAGGCAAGAAACCACCTATTGCATGTTCAGTATGTGGAGAAGATAATTCAGAAGTTATTGAAATGCACCATGTTGATGGAAGAAATACTTCAGATTGGGTAAAACCACTATGCAAGAATTGTCATGCTAAGATTACAGCAGAACAGAATAAGATCAGTCCAAAGAAGAGATCTAAAACAACATCCTCAGAAAATCTAACAGCTTTCAATATTATCACAATTGGTGCTTTGTTAAGAGAACTTGGACAGAGATTAATCAATGTCGGAATGGAGATGAATGTAAATGTCTAAGATAGCTGTAAGAGGATATACCCAGAAGATGAAGAAATCTTCAGGTAATCCTTTTTACAAACCAAAAGATGTTCCATTAAGGCATGATAGAGTATTGGTCTTTGATACCGAAACTACAATCGATCAATATCAGAATTTCAAAATTGGATATTTTAAAATATACCAGAATGGGTATATTCAACATGAAGGTATGTTTTACGATACTTCAATGCTTACTGATGATGAAAATAAGGTGTGTGAGGTATATACCTCAAAGTATGATATGCCACTTTATACCCGAAATGAGTTTATTGATGAGGTATTTTATCCTGAAGTCTTTGGTTTGAAAACTCTTTGTGTTGGTTTTAATCTTCCTTTTGATATAAGCAGGATCTCAAAAAGAGTTGGAGATTCAAGAGGTAGAAATAAAGGAGGATTTACATTTACTCTTTCAGACAACAGATTCAATCCTCCTATTATTGTTAAGAAATTAGGTGATGCTCATGCATTCAAGCTTACTTCAACCAAGATAAACAAAGGAAAAGACCATTTCTCAGGTTATTTCCTTGATGCTCAAAAGTTAGCTGAAGTGTTACTCCAATCAAAAAGGATCTCTTTAGATAAAGCAGGTAAAAAGCTCAATACTAATATTAAGAAAATGAAAGGAATCGAACATGGGAAAGTAACTAAAAAGTATATTGATTACTTGATTGCTGATGTTGACACAACTTATCAAGTCTATGAGAAACTTATTGCTGAACTTGAACTTTATCAAATCAATATTCCACCAACTAAGATATTCAGTTCGGCTTCAATTGGAAAGTATGCTCTTGAGCAATTAAGTATTCAATCATTTTTAGATCTTAACCCAGAGTTTTCTTCTGAAATAATTGGAACAAACATGACTTCCTACTATGGAGGAAGATGTGAATGTAAGATTAGAAAGCAACCTACAAAGGTCACAGTCCTTGATTTTACAACCATGTATCCAACTATCACTATGGAAATGGATCTATGGAAATACATGATAGCTGAATCACTTGAAATGAATGTTGTTACAGATGAAATTAAGGGGATGTTAAACAATCTTAACCTTAATTATCTTCAAGATAAGGATAACTGGAAAGAGTTTGTAGTAATGGTTAAGTTACAGCCTGATAATGATATTTTACCTGTAAGGATGGATTATAAGGATAATAATACAGGGTATAATGTAGGTGTTAATTATCTTACTTCTGATAATGAATTATGGTATGCTTTACCTGATATTATCGCTTCAGTTCTTTTAACTGGCAAAGTTCCTGAGATTATTGAAGCTATCAGGTATGTTCCAAAAGGTGTTCAGAAGGAATTGAGGAAAAGTAAGATACTTGGAATTGATATTGATCCTTCAAAAGATAACCTCGTTCAGATACTTGTTGAGGAAAGGCAGAATCTTAAAATTCAACTCAAGAACATTGATAAGGAAAAGCCTGAATATCAACAATTGAAAAGCAGGGCACAAGCTATCAAGATTCTTGTTAATGCTATGAGTTATGGAATATTCATTGAGTTAAATCCTGAAGATAAGAAAACTGAGATTCAAGTTTATGGTTTGGATGATTTCAATACCTCTGAGAATAGGTTTGAAAAAGCAGGTAATTATTTTCATCCTTTGTTAGCTGTTATGATTACCGCAGGCTCTAAATTATTCTTAGCAATGGCTGAAGCTAAAGTTAAAGAGCTTGGTTCAGTTCATGCCTACATGGACACTGATTCTATCTTTGTTCCTCCTGAACATGCTCAGGAGATCATAGATTATTTTCAACCGCTTAATCCTTACAGCCTTGATATTGATCTGTTGAAGCCTGAGAAGGAGGACATGTGGTTTTATGGAATTTCATCAAAAAGATATGCTCTTTACACTTATGAGAATGAAAACATTAAGTTCATGGAAGGGGAGAGATCTTTTAAATTGCATGGACTTGGACATTTAACAAATCCATTTCCAAAGGCTGTTGAAGATTGGCAGGCTGAAATATGGGAGGATATTCTCAAGTTACATTATGGGTTAATTTCTAAATTGGATATTGAAGAGAAGTATTCAAACATGTATGCTATCTCAAGACTTACAGTTTCAACAGCTAATGTTTTGAGAAGGTTTAAAGGAATTAATATTGGTAAGGATTGGAAAGACCAGATTAAACCTTTTAATTTTTATCATGTTGGGTTTCAGGTTGCTGAAGAGGATGGTAAGGCGGTAAAACCATTAGTTCCATTTTCAAATGATCCTCAAAGTATTGTTTATGAACCGTTTATTGATTATGCAACAGGAGAGATTAAACAAGGATCTCATTATTTTAAGCCTTTAAGCAGGACAATCATGCAGTATGTAGAACACCTTGAGCACAAGTTTGATGGAGAAATCGGAGTTCTTGAGAGAAAGCAGGTTCATGCTGATTCTGTGGTTTATATTGGGAAGGAAGCAAACAATATTGATGAGCAGGAATTAGATGTGAAGAAAGCTCAAACGTTTCTGAATAAAAAAGAAATTATGTGGAATATAATAGCTTTATCACAAAAACATGCTGAAGAAAGAGGTGTGGATAGAAAGACTTTCCAAAGAATCAAAAAGAGGATTATTGAAAATGGTGACATTAAATTGAATACTGTTGCTGTTAAAAAGCTAGCTTCATTTTTTACTTAATTAAACATACGGTTACCTTTTTGGGCAACAAGTATCTTCAAAGTTATTTGATAATTTAGTAATATTATTTGTATTCTTGTATTCATAAGTACATATTGTCCACAGAATTCACAGAAAACTTTATTATACATGCAGATTATAAAGTAATATGTGATAACATGGTAAAGAATATAACAGTTGGTATTTCGGATGAACTCTCGAATAAAATGGAAGAATTTAAAGAAGTCAATTGGTCGGCAATCACTCGACTTTGCATTGAACGATATATAAGTCAGAGATCTTCAGATAAATTTGAAAAAGCACTAGCAGAGGTGCAATTCAAGAAGGATATTGAATTTAAGCAGGGCTTTGATTTTCTCCTTGCTAATATTAAAAAAGTAAATTTCGACAAACTTGAATATGTTGCAAATTTTGATCCCACAGATCCATATGAACAAGATAATCTTCTCACTCATTTAAGAGAAATTGTTAGCGACATAAATCCTTCTTCAGTGGATCCTATAAATACACAGTTCCTCTACGGTATGCAGTCTTCTGTTAAAGAAATTCTTAAGAGGTCTTGGTAACTTGCAAGGATGGACTTTGATTAACAAGCATTCAAGTTTCCTTGGAAACTAAACACGATTTTAAAATCAAGTTTTGGAAACGGTTTCTAGCAATAATCGGGGGTAATTGAATGGATGAAAGTGAGAATAAAATCTTTAGAGATGGTTTCAAAAATAATGACAATTATGAAACAGTTGCAAAAAAAATCAACGACTATCGGCAGCAAAAAGGAGCAGGGAAGTGCTTTATTGTCCAGTCTCCTGGTGGAATTCCATATAGATATTCTGAATTAGGATTAATTTCAAAAGAAAAAGCAAAACAAGAACATAGTAATTTCAAAAAACAACAAAACAAAATGAGAAAAAAAGAGAGAACTAATTCAAATAATAAATCATGGTACAAACAAAGAAAGTTGGCATTAGAAAGGGATCTCAATAAATGCAAGATTTGTGAATCTACTGAAAAATTGCATGTCCATCATATAACGCCCTTTAAAAAATCAAAATCACACGAAATTAATAATTTGATTACTTTGTGTGGTCAATGTCATGTGATTGTAGGCAAAAATAAACTTTGGATTTCTGCTCATTGGGTAGACTATAGTCCAAAAAAGGTTTTTCATAACATCATCTCAAAATATTTGCACATCGTTTCTGGAATGGGATACGAAGTTGCTGTTGGTAAAGGATCCTCCTCATATAATGGCCCATTTTTAGTATGGAAAGTTGGGGAAAAGGGAACTTTAGACATTAAATACGATGAAAAGCTTGAGAAAAAATGAAAAGGTAAATCGATTTACTCTTTTTTTTACATACTTTTCTTATTTAATTGAAGAGTGGCATTTTTACAAGTTAACTATATCCCCGCACTTTTCTTTTGGGATATAGGTAAGTTGGAAAAACACTACGTTTTTGTATGATTATTTTCAAAATATTAAAAATACTAAATGTGGTTATAAAAAGAAAATATCATAATGTGGGGTAGTGACAAAACTTTTATTAATACAGCAACTTTCAAATTTTTTACCACTATCGCAAGGACAATAATATACAGTTTTTTTATCGCTAAATTGCTTTATTGGTATAAAATTATAGATGACTTTTACTTGCTAATTCCGCAGAGGATATTGACATTTATTGATAAAATCATAAATCATCCGAAATGGACTTTCTTCAACTTTCATTTTATCGTATTTAATCAGGATTATGCATCTCTTATCTCTAGGGAAAGGAGTAATCGCAATATGATCAAAGTCACCAATTTCTTGGGCTTCATAGAAACATAAGTTTCCCCAATATAACTCTCCAGATATATGATCACATTTTGAATTAAATGGTGATTCTCCACAAATAGAACACTTCAGTTTATTGACGCCCAAAGATATGCTCGCAAATAAATTATATGGATATAATTTCTCGATGAACAATAAATGTTCTAAGATTAATGAAAAATTGAGCAAATAATTTTGTTTAATGTCAGTAGTTAGTTTTTTGCAACAATCAAGAGCATTTTGTAATTTGTCCCATGATTCAGCATATTCCACATTTTCAGCAGATTCCCAAAAGTTCGCTATATTTTCTATTAAATCAAATATCATTATGGAATAAAATGTACAATTTGCAACATCTTCATTGTTATCATTTATACAATCCATTTTGAGAGATTTTGCAATTTCTTTGTTATATTTTGTTGATGCATATACTTTTTCATATTGTTTCTTAAAGAGATAATCTATAGTTTCTTTTATATTTGTAGATATTTCATCCCAGATGGGATATTTGTCAACATCCACACTACATAAATCATATAATTTGTTCATCATAAACTGATACCTACTCACTTATTTTTATCAGATATCGAAGAAAGTATTGTGTCTAAACTAGAAGCTGGACCGGTATATTTGATTTGAGTAGTATGCCCATTCTTTTTATCTTCCATAATTATGTTTAGCCTAACATCTAATGTGTCTTTTTTCATTTTATACTTGTATCGCACAAGAAGATAGGCTGAAATAAACTCAATTATTTTAGGGAGATATTGTGTTCCATAATCTAAAAACAAAACAGGTAGATCTACAAGATAGGAACGCTGGTCAAGCATGTGTTCCATGCCTTCATTTTCAAACAATGTAATTGAATTATCAGCAAATTCTTTTTTTAAAAGTTTATAAAAAGTCGGTGTCTCGGAAGTAAAAACACCTAAGCTATGATTTTGAACGGCAGAGTTTGGTAATATTAATATTTCCGAGTTATCAGCTTGTTCTTTTAAAGAAACACTCAATCCATCGAAAGCCAATAAATCTGCTTTTGTAATACTTATATCATTGATTTCGAGATTCATCTAACAAATTTAGAAAGCCATTCTATATATTGGTTATTATTGTGGAGTGCAATAAGATGAGTTTATTTTTACTAAATATTTAACTAGCTTAGTCTTAAAATTCAGCTTCTCTTCCTTCACATTCTTTTTTAACCTTATCAAATCGCTTCTATGCTTAATCCCATACTCTTTTGCTTCTTTAGGAGTCAGTTTCAAAATTAGATGTTTGATCTCTTCAACATCAACAAATTCCTGAGCCTTCTTTACATCCACTTCCTGTTCATCAATACTATTGGCTTCCTTGCCAATGTAAACAACACCATCAGCATGAACATGCTTCCTTTCAAGAACTCCAGAATCACCATCAAACTTGTGCTCAAGATGCTCCACATACTGCATAATTGTCCTACTCAACGGCTTGAAATAATGAGATCCTTCTTTGATTTTTCCATTTTCATAATCAATGAATGGCTCATAAACAGTCTTTTGAGGATCGTTTGAAAAAGGCATTAGAGATTTCGGCCTTTTTTCTCACAATGAATTTGAGAACCTGATATGGATCAAATGTTAGCGTTCCTAATGATACTGTACCTTTGAAGAGGATTGCCCCCCTTAGTCCTCTTTTTCAATTGAAAATGAAATCTTGTCGAGGACACGGTGATATTTGTCTACCAGCTCATCTCGTTCGTTTGCCCCGATGAAGATGTCTGCAAGTTCGTAGCTGTAGCTGTCCTGCATCTGGAGTTCTGAGAGTTGTTTTCCCTCACTTACATGTGGATTTATGATGGTTCCCGGTATTTCCCTGGCAATTGATTCTATCTCCTCTCTGGAAGGAGCCTTTACTACTTTTCCGGGTTCAAAGGTCCTGTGCATAAATTTTGCGGCATAATTGAACTGTCCTTGCCATTCCAGTTGATCCGGTTTCCTGCCAAGAGCAATCTGCAGCATGACACGGTGGTGGGAGATGCCGTGTACCTTTTCAAAAAGGTCTGCGTGCGATTGGGAGATCCTTGGGTTTATCTCCAGTAAATATACCTCATTGCAGGAGGGTTCATAGAAAAATTCTACATTGAACACTGACTGGTCCAGACCTATATGTTTGATAACCTGCTTGCATACCCGGGACATCTGATCCTGCACTCTATTCGGGAGAGATGAGGGGTATTCGTAGCGTGAGAACGAGGAAAAGTGCTGGTCCTTGATCGAATCAACAATTCCGTAGATCACCACGTCACCATTGAAGACGTAGCCTTCAAGTGTACACTGATGTCCTGAGAGCGTTTTTTCGACAAGACAACTTTCTCTCATGTTTGCGATTTTTGGCGGCATATTGTATCTTTTCAGCAGATAGAGGAATGGTTCATGGATAAAATTGATATTTTCACGTAGCTCCTTGATGTGTTCATGGAACTGATCCCTGTTCTTGATCCTGAATGCCAGAAATGACTTGAACGATCTGAATGGCTTGATCCAGAAAGGCGGTTCCAACTCGATAGAGGCAAGGGGATCCTCCTCAAAGGGATCGAATGCACAAAATTCCGGGATGTTGTCAGGGATGACCTGCTGTTGTTCAAGCCGACTCCAGTATTTGTGCTGGCATTTAAAGATACTCTCCGGACTTGGTCCCGGCACCCCAAAAGTTTTGGCAAGGATGGGAACAAGGTCTGTGGCGGGGAAATCAAAGTAGCTGACAACGGCATGGATGCCGCCGGGAGTCTCTTTGATCCTGCGCTCAGCAGTAGTTATCAGTGCAGCCATATCGTAGCCGGGAACGTTTCTGATCTCGTTGATATCCAAAGCTGCATGAAAATTACATTCAGTTGCTTCTGGGAGCTTCTTCAATTTTTCAAGATTAAATGAGTCCATGCCTACGATAAATACGTTCTTTTTCATACACTCGCCCTCACATCATTTCCCGTGGAATCGCTTCATCCCAACTTTTACTGAAGATCCTGACATCACCCTCGTATGCATCCAGTGTCGCACGAATGTAAAAGTGTGTGCGGGTCGATATCAGGATCGTCCTGGTAATGCTGATGGCATGCCAGTCTCCCCGCTTCAGGCTGCGTGTTGTCAGGACCTCACCCCGTACAGTGTCGTAGTTATTATTGCAATACGTATAGGTCTCTGTGGAATCTTTTTTCATCTCCAGATCGATCTCATCCAGGCGTATCTTTGCATCCTTGTTGATGATCTTCTGCGTCACATCATTGGTCGCTAGATTGTGTGTGACGGTCCATTCCCTATGTGCCGGTGCAAGAAGTGTCGTTGGTACCGACTCTGCCATCACCGGTTGTCCCATGTCTGGAAGTTTACTGTCCACATCGCTTTTTGGGCGGACTGGAAGGAACAACCTTCCTCCTGACCGGACGGTCAGATTCGGGGGCTCAGGGCTTGGCCATACAAGGGGCCAGTAGGATGTCGAAACGGCAACACTTATCTTATTCCCTGCAGGGAATTTCTGTGCGACGTGGTTCATCCGCACCCGGACCTTATAGGTGTGGTTAACCTCAAGCTCCTGCGGGCATTCATGCCCATCCCTGTGTGTGAGATTCAGGAGTCCATATGTCACCCGGGTAGATGTGCCTTCCCGACACACATCATTGAGCCGAATTGCAACCATGGCGATCGGTTTATCTGAGCTGAGCTCAAGTTCAACCTCTGGAGCGCCAAGGATCTCAATATCTTCCTCGAGTTCAGGACTGTTGAACACAAGTGCTCCTCCATCTTCTTCACTCTGATCGTTCGGCAGGTCGGTTGATTCCGAATAGGAGTACCATTTCCCTGCAAAAAGACCGACACTTAGAGGGCTCATGATCCGCATTTCTGAATCATTAATATCCGCAATTTCCACTGGTTCGAGATGGACCTTGCCGGGAGATAAGATAAATTCCTGCATTTCTATGTTAGGGGATGGCCACGCATTTTCTGCTATCCAGTGACCTGGCCGTTTGGCAATGATCGGCGAGACGCTGTCCTGCATCCAGGCACGAAGCATTGGTTCATCGTTTTCCCCTGTATCAATATCCTTGAGCCACCTATCCCACCATCGCACTGCCTCATTTAAAAAATCAGTTGCAGGACCAGGTCCACCTAAATGAGGATATTTGTGTCCCCATCCACCGATCAGCGCCTTCTTTGGTACATCCAGATTTTCCAGAAGCCGAAAAACTGTGTTTGAATAGCCGTCAGCCCAGCCGCTAACCGCAAAGACCGGGCACTTGATAGCCTCGTAATTCTCTGCTACCGATGCGTGTTTCCAGTAATCGTCCCTGTGCTGATGATCAAGCCATTTCTTGAGCCACAGTCCACTCCCTTCGAGCCGCTCCAACCACATATCTTTCCACCGTTCGCCGACGATGGCCGGATCAGGTGGAATGGAGTTATAGGAGAACATTGTGGACGCCCATGACAGGTTGTCCGTCAGCATGCATCCGCCCATATAGTGAACATCGTCTGTGTAGCGATCGTCGGACGAGCAGATGGTGATAATAGCTTTTAACTCTGGAGGGTTCATTGCAGCTATCTGAAGTCCGTTGAATCCGCCCCATGAGATCCCAATTATTCCGATCTTTCCTGTACACCAGGACTGTTTTGCTGCCCACCGCAATATTTCCACACCATCGTCCAGTTCCTGATGGAGATATTCGTCCTTGAGAATACCTTCCGAATCTCCGCTTCCTCTCAGGTCGACCCGAAGGCAGGCATATCCTTTCTGTGCAAAATATCTGTGTATCTGGGAATCACGTACCGCTTTAAAATCCCGCTTCCTGTATGGAATATATTCCAGTATAGCCGGAACGGGATTCTTTTCCGCATCTTCCGGCAACCATATCTTTGCTGCAAGATCACATCCATCTGGCATTGTTATCCAGACATTTTCAAGTTCCTTAACTGGTGCATTAGCTGATCGAGTCGTCTCTATACCCCCATACTCCATTTATAAGGTCATCATAAGAGCATAAATAGGTATTGACGGATTATTCCTGCGGAGAAAAAGGCTATCTTTTTAACTTCAAATGGTTATGCTCTACCTGAATCTGAATGTCTGAGAGCCATCAATTCAGTTGGTCTCGATGCACATGTTGGTTTCCTTCATGAGATGAACCAGAGTAAGTACAGTCTTGCTTAGTGATGATGAAAGGGAGAACATCATCTATAAGTTACTGGAATTTCCTCAGAAAATCGCTGAACAGATGAGTGTGGCTGGAACTGGGTAGTCTATCATGAAATAATAATTCCATGACAATATTTTGATCAATAACGCCCTTGAGTCTGTTATCTTTGTCAACCACGGGAAAATTATGAAAACGATGTTTTCCGATCAGTTCGAGCGTATCATCAATAGAAGTCTCCACAGGTATGGTTATCACTTCCCGGGTCATGATCTCGCTGATCTTTCTATTTGTACACTGCTTTGATATCTGGAACTCGCTTTTATATTTTGGATTTCCCGATTCTTTTGTAACATCAGATGCCATATCCCCATATCTCCTCTGAATAAATTCTATAAGTGCCTATATATAAGCAATCTTATTATTGTATTTCCCATCCAAAGGCAGGTCGAAGTATACAATTTGGAAATTACCGTCTCATTTGCTCTTATGATAATCTCTTTCGGGAAAACAAAATGCTTAGACCCTGATCAGCCCAAGTAAACCCAAAGTATAGAGAAATATTATCAAAAATGCAGCAGTTGCCTCTCTTTTAGTCCATCCTTTCTCTCCGTTCATAAGTCCTTTCAATGCGGATATGTAACTTATGAGTTGATCCTTCCCATGATATTTTGCTTTCCTTGCTTCTTTGACTTCGGCGATCGACAGGCATATCCAGAGAAGGAAAACGTATCCTGCTATCAGGGAAAGTAGTGAAAAATCCGGATGTGACCATGTTCCAAGTGTTTCTCCTGCAATTTCATTAAGAAGAGTGAAGAATCCTGTAAAGTATGCAAGTCTTAACAGGCTTAAATTTCTAAACAGCATAAATGAAGCTATAAATTTAATAGATATGATCAGGGGGTTCTTTGTCAGATCAAAGAATATGAAATCTGCCAGTATAAGCAGAATAAAACTTAAGATGACAAAATGATCTGTAAAATGGAACAAATTAGATCTTGAATATTGTTTTTCGAATATCTTCCAGAGATTGTGAGCTGACCAGAATATTGCTCCATACCCGGGTAATATCCAGAGCGGAACATTTCCTACTACACCACTGATGTATGTGAAATATCCGTATTGTACTCCCAATAATTCATGTATGAAACCAAAAATGGATGCTATCAAAAGCAACGTTTTTCCTTCAATTTTGCTGTTCTTCCAAAAAACGATCCATAATACAGAGAGTATAACTGCAGGAGCAAATTCATCCTTTGTCTGAATATAATATACAAGAATACCAAGTATTGTACAAAGCATGAACAGGAAAAAGTACAATGGAGTATTGACAAGTATTCTGCTTTTGTTTTCAATATATTTCAGGGGGAAGAATCCACTCATAAACGTTTCTCCTTGATCTTAGACTGATAGTCGTTCCAATTTTCATCTTAATAAGTAATTCTAACAAGCTGAAATAGATCATCTGTTAATGTTTCTAATTATACTGTGCCACTAAAGGTTATCTGATAGGGGTGTCGGGCATAGCGAGAGCTATCATCCCAATTCTTCGACCTCTCCTTTACATGAGTGTTGAGAGCAAAATTAAAAATTACTTCCATCTCTTTAATTTTGGAATATTCCGTTGGCTAAGCTTTTTTGCCTCTTCCAGAGGCATAATTCCATATTCATCCATTGCTTTGGAACACAGGTCGATCATTTCTTCCAAAGTAATGTCAGGTTGTGTGAACTTGCCATTCTGGTAGCAATAATTGCAATATTCTTCACTCGTTGAGCCATCGGCATTGGTTCCAAAATCTTCGTATTTCTCCAAAGGCATTCCACAACTCTGGCAAAAGACCATACCTTCCAGTTCTTCCATATCCATGTTTTACCCCTACTCCATTAGTTAAGTACCCATTTAATCAGAGTACAGCAGTCTATATCAATTCGACTGTAGAAAAATATGATACTTGGTCTTAACAACACTCTCCCAATTTCTCTAACCGCTCCCGGACATGATTGTTAAGGTAAACGATTCATAACTTTTAGCATTCTGCTTCATGTAATTCAAAGTGCCCTTAGAGAATCCCATCTTCTTCCATTTAGTATAAGATATGTCAAGGATCTTCTTCCTCAACAGATCGAAATCATCCCTTTCACCCACATAAACAAGTTTCATGAACTCAACAACTTTCCTTTTCCCAACAAGATGATGGCTTAACTCCCTTGTCTTCATCAATAGAACAGAACCCTAGGAAGTGTTCTTCCCTCTATACTCAACCTTGCTGTTCATCATAGCATTGAACTCAGCAGTAACTTCCCTTGCTTCTGTTGATCTTAACATCAAGGAAAAGCTCTCATTCCTCACAAAATACCCTGATAACATTGACCCATATAACTCAGACAAAGGATGAGAGGATATTTATAGACAGAAAATCCTAAAGATATTGGGGGTTTAAATGCTTAGATTGAGATTCCACGGCAGGGGTGGCCAGGGAGCAAAGGTTGCCAGCAGAGTGCTCGGGACAGCCGCATTTCTGGACGGATACAATGCTCAGGATTTCCCATTGTATGGGGCTGAAAAAAGGGGGGCACCGATTACCGCCTTCACCCGCATATCCAGAGAGAACATCATGGAGCGGGGCGTAATATCAGAGCCGGATATTGTAATAGTTATGGACGAAACCCTTCTGTCAGATCTCCAGGCTATGCCGTTATCAGGACTTAAAATGGGTGGAATCATTTTTGTCAACACTCCCAATAGTCCTCTGGAAACCAAGGAAAGGTACAATATTGCAGATCATGTGATAACACTGGATATAACAAAGATCAGCCTTGATATGATCGGAAACCCCGTCCTCAGCGGCCTTGCAGCTGCTGTTGCCTCCAGGATCGTCGGTATTGGAGAGGATGCTTTTAGGGGTGCCGTGGAAAAGGAGCTATCCGGGATCATATCGGACAGGGAACTTTTAGTAAAAAATACAGAGGCTGCCCTTTATTGTTACAATGCCATCATGCCGGTCCAGATAAAAGCTGCTGAGAGCATCCGGGAAGGGGAGAATGTTATCACCATACCTTTCGAAACTGCTCTTGTATCCAGTCCTGCCATAAATGCTACCGGCAATACCCCTCTGCGAAGAACGGGAAACTGGCGGGTATTCAGACCTGTCTGGGATTATGAAGTCTGCACCAGGTGCATGACCTGTGTTGCCAGGTGTCCTGATGGTTGTATCCATGTAAATGAAGACGGATATCCATACGCAGATTACGACAATTGTAAGGGATGTCTGATATGCGTAGAGGAATGCCCGGCAAAGGCCATCAATAAAGTGCGGGAGATGCATTCCCGCTCCGGAGAGGGGGATCGATAATGGGAAAAGAAATGCTTACCGGTAACGGTGCCGCTGCCTGGGGAGTTCGGCTGGCAGAAGTGGATTATATTCCGGCCTATCCTATAACTCCCCAGACAGAGATCATCGAGACAATTGCAAAGTGGATATCCGACGGGTCTATGGGTGCGAGTTTTGTTACCATGGACTCGGAACATTCCATGGTCACGGCAGCCGGTGCTGCTTCAGCCACAGGGGTCAGGGCCTTCACAACCACATCCAGCCAGGGGCTTTTGTATGGTTTTGAGATGCTCTATACAGTGGCAGGATGGCGGGTCCCTCTGGTGATGGTAAACGTATCGAGGGGTTTATCCTCACCGATCACCCTTGGGCCGGACCATAACGATATTCTGGCAGTCCGGGATTCGGGATTCTTGCAGATACATTGCGAGACCTGCCAGGAGGTACTTGATTCGATCCTGATGGCATACAAACTGGCAGAAGATGAACGGGTGCTCTTGCCGGTCATGGTGAACATGGACGGTTTTTACCTCTCATTTACCAGAGAAAACGTGGAGATCCCGGATGTAGGGACGGTCAGAAGTTTCCTGTCGGAATACCAGCCGGAACATGCCTTTTTCAAGGCAGGTCAGCCCATGGCCCAGGGAGTGGCGGTCCTTGGCGGAGAGTTCTATTCCTATTTCAAATACCAAATGCATCTTGCAAGTCAGAATGCACTGGATGTCTACAAGGAAGTGTGCAGTGAATTCGAAAAGAAATTTGACAGGAAATACGGCACTATTGAAGAATATATGCTGGAAGATGCCGAATATGTCCTTGTCATGACAAACTCTTTTTCCACCCTTGGGAAAGCTGCCGTGAAAAGAGCACGAGAGAAAGGGATCAAGGCCGGATTATTGAGGCTGAGGGTCCTGAGACCATTTCCGGACCCTGATATAAAGAATGCATTGAAAGGGAAAAAGGCTGTGGCTGTCATAGACCAGAACATCAGCGTAGGCAAGGGAGGGATCATCTATTCAGAGATAGGCGGTTGCCTGTTCAATGAGAAAAACAGGCCCCTTTTGCTCTCTTTCATTGGAGGGCTTGGGGGGAAAAACATCAGTCAGGAAGAATTCGAGTTTATCTTTGACAAAATTATCAGTGCAGTGGATACGGAAATTGTAGAGCCTCCTTATCTCTTGTATACGGAAAATGAGTGGAAAGAGATGACAAAATTGAAAGAGACCGCAGGGAAGGAATAAAGATATGGATACAGCAACCATCAGATCCATAAGGGAGCTACCACCCGAAGAGAACATGTTACCAGGAACTCCTGCATGTGCAGGTTGTGGTGGTCTCCTCACGCTGAGGCATTGCCTGAAGGCACTGGGGGAAAAGATCGTTATCGTAAATGCTGCAGGCTGTTTTACCCTCCTTTCCATATATCCCTTCACACCATTCAAGAATTCCTGGCTTTATACGGCAATGGCCTGTGCACCTGCCGGAGCCCAGGGGGTTCGGGATGCTCTGGATATATTGATCAAAAAGGGAAAAATAGAACCGGAAGAGGATCTGAAGGTAGTTGTGCTGACCGGTGACGGTTCTGCATACGATATGGCTCTCTCGTCCACATCCGGGGCCATTTATCGCAACCTGGATTTCTATTATATTTGTTATGATAACGAGGCGTATGGGAATACCGGATTCCAGCACTCAGGGGCGACACCCTTTGCGTCAAGGACGGGAACTACCCCGCCCGGAAGGACGAGACCAGTTGGCTCACAGCTCCAAAAGAAGAACCTGTTTGATATCTGGAACAGTCACAGACCGCCCTACCTTGCAACCATCTCACCGGCTTATCCTGTTGACCTGATAAACAAGTTCAGAAAAGCCGAACAATTTAAAGGTCCAAAACTTTTCATATCCCATACCCCCTGCCCACCTGGATGGGGATTTGATCCATCCAACTCCGTCAGACTTGCAAAGTTGTCAGTTGAGACAGGGCTCTGGCCATTAAAAGAATCTGTTCATGGTAAGGTGGAACATACATTTGTCCCAAAGAAATTCAAGCCTGTGGAAGATTACCTGAAAGAGCAGGAAAAATTCGCCCATCTTTTCAAACCGGTAAGACAGGAGGATACCCTGAAAAGTATGCAGGAGATGGTGAATGGGTACTGGAGACGATATAAGCTTCTTCCTTAACCCCATATCCATAGCCATTGTTTGGGCATGACATTCTCCCACGATAGGAAAAGGTCATCCCATTTGGTCATTATACGAATCCCGGAGCTGACGAGAACAGGGACCATCGTCTATAACCCATAGCTTTACGGATTCTCTGCAGAGCAAGGTCCACAGCAGCTTCCCTGGGAAGTATACCTTTGCTTGTCGATTCCTTCAACACCAATCTGGTATTGGTACGCAGCTTCTCCTCTATGGCCTGTAGTGTTGCACATTCGCTGGCTCCCTCATACTCCATGGCAGCGCAGATCACCCCGCCTGCATTGGCAATGAAATCCGGAACACATAGGATCCCTTTTTCGTGAAGGTATTCCTCAGCTCCAGGGGTGATGGGTATGTTGGCACCTTCGACCACAAGCTTTGTTCTCAGACGATGAACATTATCCTTATTCAGAACATCAGGGCGGGCTGCCGGGATCCAGATGTCACAATCAATGTCTATAACCGCATCACGCTCAAGCCTCTCCCCTTCAGGATGATCGAACACACTTCCTCCGGCTTCCTTCAAAGTGATCAATGCATCAACATTAAGCCCTTCAGGGTTGTATATGGTGCCCAGGGAATCCGCCACTGCCACCAGTACGGCCCCATTTTCCGTAAGGAAGCGGGCTGCATTCTTACCCACTGCACCAAATCCCTGAACTACAATTCGAGCCCCTTCCAGTTTGAAGTCACAGAATTCCAGGGCAACTTCCGTGGCATGCCTGAGACCCCACCCGGTAGCCCCTATCTCATCCAGGGGAATTCCACCGAGCACTCTGGGCAGCCCCGCCGCCCTGCCGATCTCATCCTTCACACAGGCCATGCAATCCTCATCCGTACCCATGTCCGGGGCAAAGATGTACTCCTTAATTTCTCTCAGTGAGGAAGCCAGTGCTCTTATAAGTTCGATCTTTTTTTCAGGTGCCATCTTCGGGTCACCATAGACAACAGCCTTTCCCCCGCCATAGGGAAGACCTGCGGCTGCATTCTTCAGTGTCATAGCCCTTGCAAGACGAAAACACTCCTCTGTGCTAACATCTGGAGCCATGCGTACCCCTCCAATGGAAGGCCCGGCTGCCACATTATCCACCACCAACACCGCCTTCAGTCCAACAGACGGCTCGTATATATGGATGATCTTGCTCGGTCCAAGCTCATCCGCAAATCGAAAGATATCTTCCGTATCAACCCCTCCCTTTAAAATCTCCTGATCCACAAGATTACAGGACATTATACTGTATTTTCTCTCTCCTGGATAATAATATTTGTCAATCGACCGCCTTTTCAATCTTTATTTTAATCCGCTCTCTCCCACAGTCCCTTTTCCTTTAGCTTTTCGATCACATCCCTTTTTATCTCAAACTCGGTGGTCCTGAGTTCTCTGCGCTTGATCTTGCCACTGATGGTCTTTGGAAGTTCCCTGACAAACTCGACCTCCCTTGGATACTTATATGGTGCAGTCACCTCTTTGACATGCTGCTGGATACCCTTAATAAGTTCTTCAGATGGCTCGTACCCCTTCCTCAGGACTACAAAAACCTTAACAACCTCTCCTCTTATCGGGTCCGGACTCGGGATCATAGCAGATTCAAGAACTGCCTCATGCGAATCGACTGCACTTTCAACCTCAAATGGGCCGATCCTGTACCCCGAGCTTATACAGATATCATCAGCCCTTGATTCAAACCATATATATCCGGCTTCATCTATCATTGCAAGGTCACCGGTCAAATACCAGTTTCCAACGAAACATTCAGCAGTTTTTCCCGGTTTGTTGTGATATCCTTTGAAAAGCATCGGATGATCCCTTGCGACAGCAATTGTTCCTTTTTCGCCTGAGCGTAACTTTTCACCTGTCTCAGGATCGACGATCGCCCCCTCGACCCCGGGTGTAAACCTGCCCATGGAACCGGGTTTTATCTCCATCCCGGGCAAATTGCAGGCGATGACACAGGTTTCCGTTTGTCCGTATCCCTCTCGCACAGATACCCCGAACTTTTCGTCGAAGAACTTAACGATGCCAGGTGTGCAGGGCTCCCCGGCAGTTAAAATAACCTTCAAGTCCTCCAGATCGTATCTCAGGTCCGCATCCTCGATCGTTGCCATGGCCCTGAGTTCCGTTGGGGTCAGACATGCCCTGTTTATCTTCCATCTATCAAGCAGCTCAAACCATTTTTCAGGCTCAAATCTACCCGAGTAATGGAAGTTGGTGGCTCCTGCATTTAATACAGCCCCGAATGGTCCCCAATACCATTTTGCCCATCCGGGTTCTGTTGTAGCCCAGCATAGCTCGTCTGATTGAGTATTCCACCAATAATATCTATTCAGCCTGTCGAAGCAGTACATCAATGAATGGGTATGCAATACTCCCTTTGGTACGCCCGTAGTCCCGGAGGTGTAGTTGATGGCTAAAGGGTCACTTGCGGTAAGTGGTTCGATCCTCAGGTCTCTCGACGCAGAATAAATTTCCTGTTGATAATCTCTCCATCCTTCCCTCTGACCTGAAAAGAAAAGGTTGATAACCGGGATTTTGTCTTTTATTGCATCTACCTCATCAGCAACTGCCGGATCATCTGTTATCAAAGCCTTTACTCCGGCATCCAGTATCCTATATTCTATATCTTTACCCCTGAGCATAATTGTACCGGGAACGACAACGCCACCTATTGCCCAGATACCGATACTTACAGCATAAACATCCGTTCTCCTGGGAAGTATTACCAGAACCCGATCACCTTTATGGATGCCTGAACCCTGAAGGACATTTCCAAACCTCATGACATTGTCCCATACCTCCCAGTACGCTGCTTTCTCAACCATCCCGTCCGGATGCTCGGTAATTGCCAGCAACTTTGTTCTATCCTTTGCCCATCTCTTAATGGTATCAACAAAATTGTAATCTTCAGGAATATCCCAATTGAACTTCCTTCTCTCCTCTTCATAGTCGAATGCTGCCTTTTCCTTCCCCATTTAATTATCCCCTTTTGATGAGTATGCTCATCCAAAGTATGAATTCCCATCTTTCTTTTCTTCTTCTCTGCCTTGCCGGAATCTCGCGGCAATCCTATCAGGCAGATCGTCCCGATTAACCTCATCAACTGTCAGAACCTCGAACTCCTCCCTTATCCTCTGCGCCAGCAGATGTTTGCTCGATCTATGAAGTACAGCAAGTATCGGCCTGTCCGAATCAAGAATCTCCTCCACAGCCCGGACGAAGTTTTCCGACTTGAGTTCCATGGGTCCGACTTCATCTATAACCACAAGATCACAACCAAGGGCATGCCTGATCGCCTCTGCACCTATGCCGTCAAGGTCTTCAAGGTTCACATGATATTTCCCCAGCTTCGGGCCGGTGCATTTGACATGGCTTAGGATACCTTTCCTGCCTGTATCTATATCCTCTATCGAAAACCCCTGGCGTTTGCCGTCCACACGCATCTCTGCGGCCCGGATGCCACAGGCTTTTAGATCAAGTTTCTCCACAACCCTTGTCACTACCGTTGATTTCCCCACGCCGGGCTTTCCTGTCACCGCTATTCGAAGCATCTGGAATCCCTCCCATATAGAAAAGATGGATCGAGTGGTATTTAAGTTGAATTGGTATCGATCTTCGTTAATATAAGGATGAACCCATGGGTCCTAAACTGGTCGTAACTTTTGAGATCAGGGATGAAAAAGCATACAAAGCTAAACCAGTGGTTCATTCAAACCTGAACCTGGAAATAGCCAGTCCAAAGAAAAGAATAGTCATAAGAAGCAGTACCCCTACTTCTTTCAATATCCCGGCAAGTCCCAGGTCAAAATACAGCAGATCATAGAAACCATCCATTGCCCAGGCAGTGATGGTAAGATGAGCCAGATCCTGCATGAACTGGGGCATGATGAACAGCGGCCACCAGGAACCGCCCATGGCAGACATTATTAACACGATCATAGTAGATACCGAATCTGCCTGATCCTTGGTTGTCACAAATACTGCCACCAGCAGACCGAGTCCTGTGCTAGTCAGCGTGATAGCAGAGATCAGTACTATCAGAGCCACCACGCTGCTTCCCAGGTTCAGGTCAAAGACCACGTGTCCAAAGATCAGCAGGACCGTAAGCTGCACGAATCCCCTGAAAAATGTACTGGCAATCTTGCCTCCGATGATCTCCGGTTTGCTGATAGGAGCAGTGACCAGTCGTCGAAATGTCCCGGATTCCCGTTCCTTTAACAGACTGGCCGACCCTACTCCAATGGTTGTGAACAGAAGGAACATGATAGCAAATCCAGGTACATACTGTGTAAATGGTGAGAAATCCTCCAGACGGGTGGAGGTGCTCTCTGTGACCACCTGCACAGGAGGAGGTTGAGTGAACTGGTCTGCCACATCCACGACCTCGTATATCTGCTCTTTATTATATACCGGAACTCCATAAGCAGCCACCGTCTTAACCACCACCACGTTGGTAGACAACCTGCTGGCATAACCTTCCACGATCTTCTCCACAACCGTGTTCGCATCCTTCTCGGTAGGGTCAGTGATGATCAATAGTTCGCTATTCTGCCCTCTCATCACGGACTCTGTGAACCCCTGTGGAATGATAATCAATCTGCCGTATTCCTGGTCCCTGATCCTTTCCCTGGCTGCAAACTCATTGGATTCCATATCCACATCCAGTATATCGATCTCTTCCAGAAACTCCACAAATCCTTTTGAGATCTCGCCATTGTCCAGATCCACCACCAGTACATCAATCCCGATGTCCTGACTGAACGAACCACTCAGTGCCAGCCCTGTCACCGATATTACGAATATGGGCATAATGAACATCAGAAGAAGGGCATTGCGGTCCCGCATAAGGATCTTCAGGTCCTTGGCAGCAATGATATGGAACTTCATGACTTTACCTCCTCAATCTGGTACCTGTCAGGTGGAGGAACAGGGTCTCAAGGTCTGGCTCTTTTATCTGGATGGACTCCACCTTTGTACCTGAAGCTATCAGTATATCGATTATGCCTGCCAGTGATTCCCTGCCCTGGACCAGTCCAATGGTAATGCTGCCGCCATCCACAACCACCTTTTGAACGTTATCGATCTGCTGTATGGTATCCGCGGCTTCTGGTGGAAGCTCTTTTGACGTCACCTGAATGATATCGCTCTCACCTACCAGCTTCAGCAAACCTTGCAGGGTATCCAGAGCAATGAGTTTTCCTTTGTCAACTATGGCAATACGATGGCACAGTTTCTCCGCATCTTCCATCTGGTGGGTGGTTAACAGTACAGTCGTCCCCTGCCGGTTAAGATCACGGATAGTATCATAGATCCGCTTACGGCTCTGGGGATCAACACCGGTAGACGGTTCATCCAGAAACAGTATTCTGGGGTTGTGCAGCAGTGCAACAGCAATGTTTATCCTGCGTTTCATACCTCCCGAGTAACCTTCCAGCCTGTCGTCTGCCCTATCCGTAAGGCCCACCATATCCAGCAATTCTTCGATCCTGTCTTTCATTGCCCTCCCGGACAGGCCGTATATTTTTGCATAGAATGCAAGGTTTTCCCTAGCTGTTAATGTGTAATACAGGCTGATCTCCTGAGGCACAACACCAATGATCTTTTTTATGTCAGTAGCATTTTTTTCCACATCAAACCCGTCGATGGTAACCCTGCCTGCAGTTGGCTCCAGCAGGCAGCACAGGATAGATATGATGGTGGACTTTCCTGCACCATTGGGACCCAGTAGCCCAAAGATCTCACCTCTTTTGATATCAAAAGAAACGCCTTCTACAGCCGTAAATCCATCATATTGTTTGCTCAGATCTTCCACGGTGATGATGGCGTCATCAGTCATTGCTACTCCCGCCTTCACGCCGTTTCATATAGCCATATGCCAAAGCTGCCAGTATCAGCAAACCTCCAGCCAGCAGGAAAGGGTTCTGGTATATTGCACCCCTGTCTTCAGACTCCCCAACCTGTGCGGGCACATAAATTGTATCTGAGACTTTTGTTTTACCCTCGTGATCTTCATATTCGATCTCGGCTTTAATGGAATATGTCTTGGCAGTGGCATCCGGGTCCACGTCGATATTGAACATGGCCTGAACCTCATCGCCGGGTTCCATATCTCCCAGGAAAGCCGTATAATCTGTACTGCTTAAGGGATCTGAGAGCCTCAACCTGGCAGTAGCCCTGGAAGCCGTCTCCTCACCTGTATTCGTGAATGTCATGCTGAGGATGCCAGAACTTCCAGGCAGCAGTTCGCTGTCCACTTCAATGACCTCAAAATCTGCCTGTTCCCTGATGATAATGAAAACATTATGGCTTTCATTCACTTCCTGATACAATATGTTTCGGTCTATCTGGTTGCTGGTCACATCTCCCTCCACCTGTACATCTTTCTGGAACTGGTAGGTAAGGTTTACTTCCAGAGGATACGTGCCTGCGGTCGCACCCTCCCATACTTTGATCTCGAACTGTATGGGCTGGGATACCTGACCCGAAACCAGGGTGCCTGCACTCTGTGGCGGTGTCTTTATATCCAGCGGTGCATCCTTTGCCGACAGGGACGCCATCACCCCAACAGCCGTAGTGACATCATATTCCATGTCCTGTTCTATCGCTGATAATGCGATCTCATTGGCATCTTCTGGCTCGTTCTCAGATTCAAATCCAAGGATCTTGCCCTGGTTCATGATCTGTATGAGTGCAGCGGAGGATTCACCCCTATCGTATTCAGGGCTGCCCGCGATGCTCACCACCATTTCAGGACTGCCGTGGACGGTAAAATAATCATCATTGAATGTCCATATATTTGGAGGGACAGACTCGCCATATGCCTGAACTGCAGACAGCGTCAAAAAAAGCATTACAAGTGCCAATAGTCGTTTCATAACCGTACCCCATGTACAATTTTCATCTGGTCATATATAAAATAACCTTAAGCGAAAGTTTCAACTATTACTTTCCTTACCTCGTTTAACGTGGAGATAAACACCAGCAACACCCGCTATTATTATAGCAAGCAGGTATCCAACTGATATCATACTTTCATCCGTTTCCTCCACTGTTGCCGACACTTTCATTACATCAGATATCCGGGTATCACCGCGTCTGTCCTTGTATTCTACCTCAGTCTCGATCCCATAAGTTTTGGGCAGTGCATCGCTGTCCACTTCTATACTGTACTGCGCCTGATACGAGTCGCCGGGTTCAAGTGTGCCCAGAAATGCCTGATCATCGGTGGTGCTGAATGGATCTGACACTATTATTCTGGCCACGGCATCCTCAGCCACCACATCTCCCACATTCCTGTATGTGACGTAAAAGAGGCATTCTTCATCTGGTATCAGCTGGGATTTGACACTCTCAACGATAAAATCAGCTTTGGGCTTCACTTCAATATGGATAGGTAGTGTCTGGTTCTTCATGACATACCAATAATCGATTCTCTGGTTTGGATAACCATCAACTTTAACATCACTCTGGTATTGATAGGTCAGATTTAATGTGAGCTCATATGTTCCAGAAGGGGCATTCTTGAAGATCTCGATGTCGAATTCCATTGGTTGTGCTATCTCGCCGCTCCTAAGATATTCTACCTGCTGAGGATCGCTGAAAACTCTTACCGGTGCTTCATCTTCATTTTTGAGGGCACCATGGATATTTACTGCTGTCGTAATATCGTATTCAAGATCCAGTTCTGTGCTGGCATCCACAGACTCATTTGGCCCTACTGGTTTATTTTCAGTCTCAAAGGTACCTGTCTGACCGTTATTTATCAACCGGACGAATATCCTGGATGTCTCCCCACTTTCAAATTCAAGATTTCCCATCACATAACCCAATAGCTGTGGCTCCCCGGAAACATCATAATAATCATCCAAGAGTTCATCAATGTTGGGAGGAATGATCTCAGCATTAACATTAGAGGTTGCTACAAGTAGTAAAAACACCCCAACCAACACCAATATCTTTTTCCGCATACGTCCATACCCTCCTTCATTTTTGGACTTTGTAGTACGCTATAATGTAATTTATAACCTAACTTTTGCTACTCAAAATAAATATAAGTGCTCCTAATAACAATAATAGATTGACGAAATGAAGTAAGATTTATTCTGTAAGAATTTAAGTTTTGAGATGTGATTGCAATTAATTTTACGAGTTAGGTTTATAAGCTTTCTCTCAAGAATCCCAACCTTTCCACCAAACTTATGCTTAGGATGTTCCCTGTACTGCATAATTGGGCAACGGTGTTTACAACTCATTGCATAACCAAATTCTTTAAATGTTCCATCCAAGTGTTAAAATAATTTCGGACATCAGGGAGAAGACTGCTGCCGGGACGGCAATAAGCAGATTCCTTATTGACACCACATTCGATGAGACGATGTTTTTGATAGCCATCATTTCATTGCCATATGAAATACCGATAGTGTTAGCAGAAGTTTGAATGTTCCTGATGAGAACGGAAACTATTGCATAGGGGATATACAGCATTGGAATGATGACCACGATATGAATAGCAGCATATACGAACATGAGCAATCCGACAACAAGGAGTAATGGCAGTTCCAGAAGATAGAATGGATTAAATTGTGTCTTTCGTGGCTCTAGCATTTCAGCCAATGACGAAAATAAGATCGCTAAGAATACGAAGTTCCCTCTGGTGAATTCATAGAGATTCGGGGAGGTCATATCCCGGACAATATTCTCAAGATCCCTGGAATTCTTCAAAATTCCCGTCTGTGTCAGGAAACCGAAAACAAATGTGTAAAAAGCTATAAACTCTAAAAGCAGTTCCGCCTTTATCTGCCATGTTCCCTGTCCATGTACAAAGAATATCCAGATATTCAATGCTAAGAGTCCGATGAATATCGATATAAATGCCAATTTATAGGAGAGTGTCGATTGTGCAGATGTTTCCTGAGTCCCCATGATAATCCCACAATAATCGTATTTGTGGTGCATATTATTTAATCTTCAGCCTTTTGAAATAGCTCTATAGAAATCCTATGGCTTAACTGTAAATAACCATCTGATAATCTAATAATAAGAAGCCCCTTGTGGGTCAGGTCATGAAGAAAACAAAGGGTGTGCAGATGCACGTCAGGCCCATGAGTTGCTTATTGCTGCTCTTAAAGACTAAGACCATCGATCTTGTTCTTTTTACTTTTCTTTTATGATCTTCCAATTTCTTTTTTGTTACCAGATTGTATATCAAAATCAATTAGTAGTTTTAAAACATATATTCTATTACCGTATCATAAATGGTACGGTGTGGCAGTGAATCAGAAGGTAGAACGCCATTGGGCATAAAAACCCATGACCTTTCAAGGTTTGATTGGCATTTGTAAATCCTTTAGGTCGACCTGAGATGGGGGAGAACATCGGGGTAAGGGTCGCCCAATGAGATGTCGCCCAATAAAGTC
Source organism: Methanococcoides sp. NM1 (assembly GCF_900774285.1). Classification (NCBI taxonomy): domain Archaea; kingdom Methanobacteriati; phylum Methanobacteriota; class Methanomicrobia; order Methanosarcinales; family Methanosarcinaceae; genus Methanococcoides; species Methanococcoides sp. NM1. Next base: position 243,810 of record NZ_CAAGTW010000002.1, on the reverse strand, counting down.
GACAAATCGATCCCTGATCACTGTCATCAAATTACTTTTTTACTATTTATTTTCGATTAGCTTTGACTTTATTTTTGCTTCATGTAATGTAAAGCACTACAGGCAGTGCTACTACTTGTGTTATGCCTGACATATTTAAAGAGGAGACCATTTATGAATTATAAATATATTTCATGCTTGATACTTATTTCTAGTATTTTGATCAGCGGTTGTGTGACGCTTACATATGATACTAAAGTTGATAGAAATGGAGGGATCGTAGAGCATACTATGGTCATAGAAACCAGCTCATATGTATATGCACTAATGAATGAGGAAACACAGATCAGAGACATTGTGGTTTCTGAAGGTGGAGAGTATAGTGAAGTCTGGGATGGAGATAATGTACAGATGATCATTAGTGGACTTATTCCCCCAAACATCTATACAGAAACAGATGGAGATCATCTTATATACCGACACACGATAACCGACAACTTCACGACCGATTATTCAGAATACGGGGCTGCCGCCATAGATGTACATTATTATTTGGAGATGCCAGGTGAAATTGTTGAATCTAATGCAAACGTAGTTGATGGAAATAAGGCAGAATGGCACATGGTAGGTAGCACTCAGCCTGAAGATATCTACGCCAGGTGCGAGCTTCCTTCAATTCCGGGATTTGAAATATTAAGTTCTATTCTAGCGATCTTAGCTATAGCATTTTTCTTTAGAAAGGGATAAAATTTCCTTCTCATTTTTTAATTTAAAAGCTTCATTATTCCAGTTTTTTAGCTTCTTTCAGATTACCATTGGGCATAAACGGCTTATCATTTCTGACATTCCTGCTTCATGTAATGCAGAGTGCCCTTAGAAAATCCCATTTTCCTCCATTCATCACAGAATTAAACTTAGCAGTAACCTTCCTTATTCCAGTAGTTCTAAGCCAAATTTTAGTATGTTCTGTTCCCGAATATTGCAGAACCAACACGCACCATCGTAGCCCCTTCCTCGATGGCGATCCTGTAATCATTAGACATTCCCATTGATAGTTCCTGGATATCGATGTTATCCTGATCTACCTGCTTCATTTCATCAAAAAGCGCTTTCATTTTCTTGAAATATGAACGTGTTTGCTCAGGGGACACAAAGGGAGGTATACACATGAGCCCTTTCACATGAACATTTTTGAGTGAATGGATCTCTGTTAGCACCTGAGCGATCTCATCTGATCCAAAACCGAATTTCTGTGGTTCGTTGCCAATGTTGATCTGAAGGAAGACCTTCTGTACCTTGTCAATGGCTTCGGCTTTCTTATCAATATGCTGTATTAACTTCAAGGAGTCAACTGACTGGATCACATCAAAGTGCTGAACGGCTTTTTTAATCTTGTTTGTCTGTAAATGCCCGATCAGGTGTCTTTCACAGGGCAGGATCTCATCACATTTATCCTCGAATTCCTGAACTCTGTTCTCCCCTATGATGGTGGCTCCGGCTTTGATGGATTCGTTGATCCTCTCAGGGTCAATTGTCTTGGTGACGGAGACAAGTTTTGTCCTTCCAAGTTCTTTAAGGATCATCTTTACATTTTCATCGACTGTCATTCATGTTCCCAATACGATTTTTATTCAAGATATGATGCATTTAAATGGTTCCAATTATGGGCTATATGGATTAAGTGCAATGAATTTTATATAAAACGTTCGTTTGGTTCTGCGGTCTGGTTCATATAAAACTAAGTACCTTCGAGAACTTTATTTTCTCCCGTTTAGTATATGGAATTTCGTGATATTCTTCTTCCACTACAGATCAGACAAATTCCTTTCTTGAAGGCCATGGTAGTGTCACTATTTTGTTGTGTATGATGCCGAGAACACTGAATCTTTTGCTGCTTCCATTCTACCATGGAGGGATATCTGCTTGCACGAAAACTTCCCTGTAATGGAAGCAAGTGACCTAATGAAATTCGCAGCAGAGCACATGGAATGATCATTCAGTAATTTAATGAATCAAGGTTTCTGGCTTATCAACTACTTTTTTATTTTTCTTTGTGTCACAACCAAGTGTCTTGACATCTATCTTTTTACTTATGATGTTGGGGGGTTATTTTTAAGAAAGAGAAAATACAGATATCCCTATAATAAAAAATCTGTTCGTGGGGGACAATATATGAATAATAGATCGAAGAGCTTACTGCATGTTCTTTTCATTTCTTTAGTAGCTTTGTCTTTGTCTGTGACAGTTGCTTCTGCAGAAGTGAGCACTGTATTGTATGATGGAAATGCCCTTGATTTTGCAACTCCACCGGATGTTGTAGCCTATGCCAATACTGTGCATGTTACACCTCCATCCGAGTTCCAGATCGCAACAAGTGGTTCGATCTGGCGATATCATCAGTGGATCGCGTTGATGAATCAGGGTAACTGGGTCGAAGCAGAGACAACAGTTGAAACGACCACAGTAAGTGTCCAGTTCTGGGGTGACACCAACGATGGCTGGGCACGTGTTCTTGTTGATGGTTCAGAGGTATGGACCGGAAACACCTATGGAAGTGATCCCGCCTATCCAGGCGGCGCATTTGTCAAGTACCTGGAGATATCCGGTCTGGATAAAGGTACCCACACTATAAGGGTGGAAAATATGGGTATCAGTGGTCCTGGTGGTGGCAATCATGTGACTATCTATTTCTTTGGTCTTATGGCGCCATTGGCAGTAGGTCCAACACCTACACCTACTCCAAGCCCAACACCCATTTCTGAGAAAGGGCTTGTTGCCTACTATCCTTTTGATGGCGATGTGAGGGATTATTCCGGTAATAATAACCATGGAACCAACAATGGTGCCGTCTTTGTATCCGGAGTAAGGAATCAGGCATTAAGCTTTGACGGTAAGGACGATTACGTGCGTTCACCAGTTAACATCAATCAGGATAATATGCCACAAATGACCATGGTTGTTTGGGCTAAAGCCGATGAGATCAGGGGAACGGTCATCTCTCAGGATGATGGCAGTTATGACCGAACGATAGACATCGACAATCGTGGTGGAGGAGATGGCTGGTCAGCCTTTAGTGGTTCAGGTCGTGTTTTGGGATTCCATCCTGTCACAACCGATGAATGGACTTTCCTGGCAGCAGTTTATGACCAGGATGCTGAAACAGTAACACTGTACGTAAATGATAGGGTGTATCAGGAAAAAGGCAAACTGGGTGATGGCAAGGATTATACCAATATTGGTTCCAATCCGGGATATGGTGTGCATTTCCCTGGTGATATCGATGAAGTGAGGATCTACAATTACGCCCTTTCACAAAGTGAGATCAATTCCATGCGTCAGGGAGCAACACTTCCAGGCCCGACACCTACTCCTACTCCTACTCCAAGCCCAACACCCATTTCAGAGAGGGGGCTTGTTGCCTACTATCCTTTTGATAACGATGTAAGGGATTATTCCGGCAATAACAATCATGGGACTCCGAAAGGAAATATGGCTTTCACTACTGCTGGTGTAGTAGGAAATGCTGCAGCTATTTTTGATGGGAAGAGCTATATAGAGGTTAAAGATAGTGATTCTCTTGACCTCACAGAGGATTTTACGTTCGCTGGATGGCTCAACAAAAAAGATGCAGGTGTCGGAGGATGGGCTGTTGTATTCTCAAAAGGTGATACGTCCTCTCTATTTGCTGTAAATAGCCCATATGCACTATATCATGATTCCAATGGAATATACCCTAGTGTTCGTGTTGCTAGCCAGACAATCACATCAACTGCGGAAACGAATTTCAATGAGTGGTATTTCGTTACAGTCACAAAAGATGGAAGCGAGCTAAAGTTCTATATTAATGGGGAACTCAAGGACACTAAGACATCAGCAGTTTCCATTCCAGAATCAGATACTAACCTTCTCATAGGTATTGATCCACCAGGAACCTCCGAATACTTTAGAGGATCAATGGATGACCTCAGGATCTACAATGTTGCTCTTTCACAAAGCGAAATCAACGCTATTTATCTGGGAGCAACAGCTCCAGCCCCTACACCGATCCCTACTCCCACTCCGGAACCTGTAATTGATAGGTTCAATGGCCTGACCTTCGAATCCCGTAGCAAGGCAACCGGAAGCATTGTACAGATCCCTCTGACATTGAATGGGGTACGGGATAATATCGGAAATATGGATATGACCCTGAGATATGATTCCTCTGTCCTTGTAGCTACTGAAGTTGTTAAAGGTAGTTTGACAAGCGATTCACTGTTCGATTACAATATCATCGACGGCACGATCAAGATAAGTTTCGCTGATAAGGACGGATTCTCCGGTGATGGCTCTATTGCTCACGTAAGATTTAATGTGGTCGGAGCTGAAGGCTCATCCACTGCTCTTGATATTGCATCCCTGTCTGCAAACAGGGCAGATCTGACACCCGTTAATATTCCTACTAAGGACGGAGTATTCAAGGTGATCAGTCTGGAGGAAAGCAAAGGGGATGCTGCTGGTGACGGCGGTGAACTTACAGCTCTGGATGCACTGTATGCACTCCAGATGGCTGTGGGAAAGATACCGGAAGATCTAGCTATGGATGTGAATGGAGATGGAAGTGTAACATCAATTGATGCAAGGCAGATACTGAGAAATTCTGCTAAATTAGAGTGAAATGGGAGTGGTAACATGAAAAGGATATTGCTGTTAGTTAGTCTGTTGTGTCTTGTATCTCTTGCATCGGCACAGGACGTGACCGTAAGTGTGAGCGATACAATAGGCGCAGCCGGGGGTATAGTGGAAGTTCCTATCAACCTTGAGGGAGCTACAGATGTGGGAAGTATGGACATTTCCCTGATATATGATCCGGCAGTTCTGCAGGCTGTGGGCGTGGAAGCCGGTGAACTTGGTGGAAATACATATCTCGAATCCAATACAGCTAATGAAGGAGAGGTCATAATCGCACTGGCAGACTCTTCCGGGATAACTGGTGATGGTGCAGTTGTAGTTGTGTCCTTTAAAGTGCTTGGTGATGTCGGCTCATCCAGTTCCCTAACCCTGAGTGACGTATCAGTACACAATACCGATCTCGTTGAAGTCATATCTCCCACCATTGACGGAACCCTCAGTGTTACCGAGGAAGCCTCAGAAAGTGCAGGTTATGGAAGCATGGTAGTGATGACAATGGCAGCAATCGTCATGGCCCTGTTCGTTGTCAAGAGAAGACGGTAAGGGGGAGTAGAAATGAAGAAGATGATCATTATCTCATTTCTACTTTTAATCTTTTTAGCGAATCCGGTTTCTGCAGACCTGTTTAGTGATATGAACCAGAAGGTCGTGACTTACAACCAGAATGTAGATAAAGTCCCGAGTTTTGTAAACAGTCTTCTTGGGAATGAAGAGATATATGGTATCATAGAGCTAAATGACGGGAGTGCACTGGAACTAAAAGTAGTTACAGAGGATGCTACGGTTGTAGAATTCCAGAAACTGGCAATCGAGATCGAAGCTGAAAAGGGTGACTGTAACCAGGATGGCTACCTGAGTGCTGTTGATTCCCTTTGTGCACTGAATATGGCTACCGGGAAGATGGCAGAAGACGCAAATGTCGATGTTGACAATAGTGGAGCTGTTACTTCTCTGGATGCAAGGATTATATTACAATCTGTAGTTGGCCTTAGCTCTGAAGTGGATCCGACAGTCGTGGTAATATCAAATGAAGATACCATCAGAAGCATAATGGAATCCCAACAGCCTGCGGATAAATTCTTAGATGCCTATGATGCCGGTGATATTGTCATAGAGCCTGTGGGGGTTGTTAATAACATTACCTTCTTCATGGCAGACCTAGCTCTAAAGATCTCAAAGTTGCTTGGAATTCTCTGATCAACTTAGAGATCACCCCCACTTCAATTTTTTTGATAAGTATGCATTTTCCATGTTACATACTTATCAATTTATTTTTAAATTTTTTAAATTTCAACTTATTTTATTCTTTATCGAAGATAACATTTCTCGAATATTTCCTAGTCCAATAACCTCGAATGTGCTGTATCCAACAGCTCTGCAAATTCTTCGATTTTTTTAACCAGAATCACTTTTGAAATTCAATAAATGCAAACTTCAAAAATTATATATTGTATTACGATGCATCCTTACTACACAGCCGCCGTTTAAATTTGGTAAATTGTACCAAATGGCAGTTCAAAAATAGCACTCTTAAGCATAATCGCTTAAAATGTTATCAGGGGGTATATAGTTGAAAATAGGATCAATTAAACAAATTTGTCTTCCAATAATAATTCTTTTCCTGATCTTTTTAGCAGCCTCTCCTGCGACATCGGCCCAACCGCTTGTTGTGGATTATATGGATATTGATGTGGACATCAATAATGGCTATGTCATCACTACCGTGGAGGAGAAGCTAACCAACCAGATGGATGATGCTGTATTTGATGACTTCAGTATCTTCTTGCCGGAAGAGGCATTCATATCTGGTTTTTCGATTATTATCGATGGAGAGGAGTATAAATCATCTGTACTTCCGAAAGAGGAAGCATCAGAGAAGTTTGAGGAAGCCACATCTGAAGGAAAGACAGCAGGATTGCTTGAAACCGAAGACAGAAACCGCTTCGCCTATGCACTGAGCTTTGAACCTCATCAGAGCATTGTAGTCAGGTTGACCTATGAACAGGCCCTGAAAAAAGCTCTGGGGGAATATGAGTACACGCAATTCCTGCGTAGTGATCATGATGTAAACAATCTTTCTGTTAATATTAGCATCAGTTCTGTGAACAAGATCCTCAGTCTGGATACACCTGGGTTTACTGGAGCAAATGTAGAATATCTCTCTATCACTGACGGACAGGTAACATATAATGCAGATTCTCTTCCAGATTCAGACCTCACGGTTGTTTTTACAACCAATAATCCTCCTTTGACTGGAGATATACTCTTTTACGAGATAGATGACCAGGGTTACATGATGCATGTATTCTCCCCTACCGAAGAGGATCTTGGTACAACGGCACTGAGTAAGGACATCATTTTTGTGATCGATAAGTCCGGATCCATGCGTGGTGTAAAAATAGATCAGGTCAAGAGGGTATTCACAAATATCATATATGGACTGCCTTCAAACGACCGTTTCAATGTGATCTTTTTTGATGGTTATGTGCACACATATTCAAATCAGCTCATGCAGGTAAATTCATCAACAAAAAAGAAATCCATCGAATTTGTGAATGAATTAGATGCAGATGGTAGCACAAATATTAATGATGCCCTTGTCACTGCGCTTAGAATGTTCGAAAACGAAAGCGAAAACGTTCCTATCATTGTGTTCCTCACCGACGGGGAACCTACTGCAGGTGTTACTTCGCCTTATATGATCCGTGAAAATATCAAGGAGACAAACACAGCAGAGGTATCGATATTTACTATCGCTTTCGGTATTGATCAGGAAAGCTACTATGATTTCCTTAAGGGAATGAGTCTGGAGAATTACGGAAAAGCAGAGCGTTTCTACCTTGCAGATGATTCAGAAGAAGGTATCGGTGATTTCTATCAAACGATTTCCACCCCGCTAATCACGGATATGAAGTTCACCTACAGTGGACAGGTATTGGAGAAGAATGGGAAGTCCAGCTATAATGGACAGGTCTCGGAGATCGTGAATACTGGTAAGAATAATCTTTTTGCCGGATCGGATGCCATTGTGTTGGGCAAATACAGACCCGGAACACATACAGTAACCTCAATGGTCGAAGCAACCACTCGTACAGGTAAACAGGACTTCACCGGTCAGGTTACAGTAATCTCAAAAGAAGAAAATGCTTTCATTCCAAGGCTATGGGCATACACAACCATCAATGACCTGATGAACAGAATCGAGGTGGAAGGTGAGACCGAAGAACTGGTTTCCTCTGTTACCGACCTATCGCTGGAATTCGGATTTGTGACACCTTACACCTCGCTATTTGTGGAGATCCCGGATGCAACCACCACGGATGAAGTGGAAAAAATGGTTTCTGATGAAATGGAACCGGTTGATGAGGCATGTGTTGAAGCAGAAATTCCAACTGAAGAAGTAGACTCTGAAGCTGCAGAAGAAGCATTACCTGGATTCGAGATTATCTATTCCATTGTAGGAATGATGGCAGTAGCGTGTTTGTTGTTGCGAAGACGGAATTAAGTTAAAGGTATCAAATTGAAGTTAGTTCCTGATTGCAGGGACTTACTCTTTTTTTCCTTTCTTTTTTAATTTTAATAACTGCGTTAAAGAGATACGTACCACTCTTTATTTAGTTTCAAAGTAATTCTAATTAGAGGGATTATGTGGATACATATACAATCGTAGAGGTTATCTTAAGAACAATTGCTAACTTTTTCACGATCGTAGGAACGATCTTAATAACGTATGGTGGCTTGAGATCAACCTATAAAGTGTTCATGCTTGAGATCTTTAAGAGACCTTATGAATATAGTGGTATCCGAAGAGATCTAACTGATAAAATAATATTCGGGCTCGAGTTTTACATAGCAGCCGATATTCTTGGGACAGTACTAGCTCCCACAACTGAAGAACTTATACTTTTGGGTGCAGTTGTAGGTATCAGGACTGTTCTGGGATATTTCCTAGGTAAAGAAGCAAAAGAGTATCAGCTAGATTGAATCAATAAGATGATCCAAAAGCAATGATGTGGCTTTATCGACCATTGAATTCATAAGGAGCACATATATTTATTTTGACTGTTCAAGTGATTCATTATGCAAGAAAGCGACCTTTCAATGAAAGAGATCGATGATCTGGGTTACTATGATTTCATGAGCCAACTTGGGGTGCCGTATTTTCATGTTGGTGGCTTGACATCAACGAAACGATTGGCTGAACTGTGCCAGGTCAACAAGGACAGCAAGGTAATAGTGGTCGGATGTGGCACAGGGTTCAGTGCGTGTTTTGTGGCTCAAAGCTTTGGTTGTTCTGTTGTTGGTGTCGATATTGCAGAGGTATCCATAAGGAAGGCAAAGGAGAGAGCAAAAGCGGCAGACCTCATGGATAAAGTGGAATTCCGCATAGGTGATGCCTACGATCTGCCCTTTGAGCCTGATACTTTTGATGTGGTGATCACTGAGTTCGTGTCACAGTTCCTGGATACGAACAGGGCATTCAGGGAATTCGTACGCGTGTTGAAGCCCGGAGGCATGGTGGGAATCAATGAGATGTACAGGGATGCGAATATCCCTCCAGCCGCAGAGGAAGAGATCATGGAGGCTGAACGCATCTTTGGTGAGATCACGCAGTTGCCTTTTTCACTTCCTTCCCCTGAGAATTGGGAACAGTGGCTTCAAAAAGCGGGATTGAGCGATATTCACGTGTACAAAAATAAAGTCTCTGTGAGTGAAAAGGATCTAAAACTGATGAGCAGATCAATGGGCGGTTTCGGAAAATTTGCCCGGCTGTTCATGAGCTTGATGATAGGAATGACCAGATATACATTATCAAGTAAGAAGATCAGGAGCAGGTTTCGACAGCTTAGTAAGGGTAAAAGGATCCTGATAAGGAATAGGTCCACTTCGAAGTATGTTGGTTATGTTCTTGGTGTTGGCAGGAAAGTCTGAAGTTCCAATATTTAGCATTCTGCTTAATTGCTAAGATCCCCGGAACCACTGAGTTCTGACATATTTTCCTCAAGCCCCGCAAGTTCCTTTATCGTCTTTGCCAGACATGCGACCAGCCATCTTTTCAGAAGTGTTTTTTTACCCAGCGTCCTTCCAGGTTCGTTAATCTCGCCCTGTAGCCACGCAGTCAGATGTGTAAAATACTGCAAGGCTATCTTTTGATGTTCCTCATCAGACGAATCACAGTCCTCGAAGTCCGGTGATGGGCTTAATTCTCCTATGGCTCCGATCGTCTTTTTGATATTTTCAGGGAATGCATAATGGCAGATGTCGGTGCGATCTATCTGGTAAATGAGATCTTCGAACTCTTCGGCTAATGTGTTTCGTTCAGTTTCGAAATTCCACAGGAGTCTGTCCAGAAGTGCTGAAACGAGTGCCTCTTTGTGTTTGTCTCCCTCACCCAGTGAGTTGTGCACTTCCTCGAACAACTTTCCGGGAATGCCTCTCGGATCCTTCTCCTGTGACTCTTCTCCTCGAAACCATGTTTGCAGTACCCAGATATACTCCTGCCCTTTCCGATTTCTGCCGGTCTTGTCAGCTTGTCAGGCATTTTCTCCGTATTTTGGATGTGCCTTGCCGATTGAATCAGGATCAAGATTGACTTTCAGCCTCCCAATGGATTCAATTATCCACAGGATATGGCGCCCAAATTTGAAATGACATATCTCCAGTCGGGTGATCAGGTTGCGGATGTCTTCTGCTACCTGCGGAAGGGTGCCGATGTGCTACTCCAGCCGGTAGATTTCCAGTATTTCTGAGTCCGGTTGCTCAATTCCGATATTTGCCCACGGCTCCAGCGAGATGTCTTCCGGATTTGTGGTATTTGATGAATTCATCATCAACTTCTTATTTCCCGGTAAATTCCCGGTATTTTCTGGCACTTTGTGTCATTCCTTTGTACTTTTTCTTCTCGAGTCTTTTTAGGCCAAGCTCGGCTTTTTCGGACTGGAAGGCAAGTTCATCGGTCAATTTGTGATAACTGTCCAACCTTTCCGGTGTGATGAGTCCTTGCTATACTGCATTCCGGACAGCACAATGAGGTTCATCATGATGTGTGCAATCCTTGAACCTGCAATTGTGAGCCAGATCTGTAATATCCGAAAATGTTCTTTCAATTCCGTCAGAACTGTCCCCAAGCTGGATCTCCCGGATTCCAGGATTGTCAATGAAGATCCCGCCGTTTGGAAGAAGGAACAATTGCCTTACTGTGGTTATGTGTCTCCCCTTATCATCATCTTCCCGGACACCCATGGTCTTCTGGATAGTTTCACCAAAAAAAGCGTTGATAAGTGTGGATTTACCAACTCCGGATGAACCGATAAGTGCTACCGTTTCATCAGGATTGATATAAGGAAGAAGTGCATCCAGTCCGTTCTTTGAAAGGGCGCTGATAGCAATAACAGGGACATCGCCTGCAATGTCCTGTGTTTCTTTTATCAGCTGTGCCAGATCATCAACAAGATCGATCTTATTTACCAGAATAACGGGCTTTGCGCCGGATGAATAAACAATAGTGAGATACCTTTCAAGTCTTCGCAGGTTGAGATCCTTGCCGACTGCTGTAACAATGAAAATAGTATCAATATTTGCAGCGATAACCTGTTCTTCACTGCTATCTCCCGGAGAACCTCTTGCAAGACAGGTCTTTCGGGGAAGGATATCCACGATCGTATATGAGTTCAGTTCAGCCTGGTCCAGCAGAACAACAAAATCCCCGACAACCGGCTGTTTACCGATCCGGCGCATAGCACCTGAGATCGCTGCCTGGATCATAGCACCTGAAATGAGAATATCGCAGACAGTCTTATGCTGAGCTGCAACTCTTCCGGCTATGTACGGGCCTTTGTAAGCAGAAAATGCATATTCAAGCATGTCATCCCAGCCGGGAATCGAATCAGAAAGATCAGGATAGGATTTTTCAGGCATTTTGAATTCCGATCGTTCGTCCATTAGAAGTAATTATAATTTAATCATGAATAGGTCTTTTGATTGTGTTTGGACGTGCTACTGCTTTTTGTCAGTTTCATGGCCTTTATATTCATCTGTATCTGGATTTTTGGTATCATAAACTAATTGTAGCTATACGTTAATTACTTTTTATGGAAAAGTTCAGGGGCGTGGTTGTACAAACTATTAAAAAGTGGAACGCTGACGACGGAATATCTTTCAGTGCAGCTCTCTCATTCTATTTAATACTCAGTCTTCCTTCCTTGCTTTTGTTTTCATTATCCATTGGTGGAATGTTCCTGAAAGTGGAACGACTTCAAGCAACAATTATCGAGTATATTTCACCTTTTGCAGATAAAGAAATCATAAACTCATTGAACCTGCTTTTTCAGCAATTACCTGAAACAAGTTCCCTTACCTTTGGATTGATGATCAGTTTCTTACTTTTCCTTTGGAGTGCCGGCAACATCTTTTTGCATTTCCAGAAAACGATCAATAAGATGTGGGGAGTTTTAGAGTATAAAAAAGGATTTGTTCGAAGAATTTTTAATAAACGTATTTCTTCATTTGTTGCGGTTTTTATATTTAGCTTGTTACTGATCATGAGCATTCTTGCCGAGATATTTTTAGTAGTAATCTCAAAAATACTTACGACCATTATTCCATTTTCTCTGGATATTATCCAATATGCTTCTTCTATCGCAAACGTCTTCGTACTTACAGTCCTTTTTATCTATCTTTACAAGACGCTTCCTGAAAAGAAGATCGACATTAAGTATATTGCTATAGGTTCATTTCTTACTGTTTTTTTCATTACCATTGGCAAATATCTTTTTAGCTTATATCTTTCATATAGCAATTTAACAACGGTCTATACACAAATTGGGGCTTTTCTTGCGATTTTTTTGTGGTTGTATTATTCTTCTATTATCGTAACACTAATGGCCGAATTTATCAAAATCTATTCAGATATTGAACACCAGATTGTTGGGGATAAATGATACTTTTGTACCTTGTCCAATTATGTATTCAATAATAATTGGGCTATAGCCATACACCTTCACCCCCTGATCAACTGAGTTCAAAATGTCACATGTTATTCCTCTAAAGAACCTGCACAGAACACCTAAATAAATTGGATGGATATCTACATGAAGAATGTTTTACAAAATAGGGATTGAATTTCCCGGGTTTTTGTAAAGAGATTGAATATGCATATACCCTTCATGTGGCAAAAACGAAGATGTTAATATGCTAATATAATGTGGTGTGATCGGTTTGAGATATAATGTAGTTCTGGGCGTACTGGGTTCTATCCTCTGGCTGCTTGCCGCATTTATGGTTGTTCCATTGTTTGTAGCTTTTTATTATGATGAACCGCTTTTTACTTTTGGTTTCCCTCTGATCATCACAGTACTTGTTGCTTTCGTTTTTTCATTGTTCTTCACAAAAGTAGAAGAGGAATGGAATATGAAGGAAGGTTTTTTTATTGTGGCATCGGGCTGGCTTATTGCTGCAATTATCTATTCATTACCCTATATGCTTGAAGGCGTACCTCCGCTAAATGCCTTATTTGAATCCATGTCCGGGGTAACGGCTACCGGGGCCACAGCACTTAGCGATATTGAGAGTCATAGCAGAAGCCTGCTCTTCTGGAGAGGTATGACCCAGTGGCTTGGTGGTATGGGAATTATCATGTTGTTCATTGCTATCCTGCCAAAACTCGGCATTGCAGGCCGCCAGATGTTCCGTGCGGAGGTTCCGGGTCTTCACGAAGAACAACTGCGACCGAGGATCAGGGAGACTGCCAAGATCTTGTGGCTCGTTTACATCACGTTGTCAGTTGCAGAAGTGATCGTCTTGGACCTTGCAGGATTATCCTTTTATGATTCCATCACCCATACATTCACATCCATCTCATGTTCCGGTTTTTCCCCTTATTCAGACAGCATAGCAGCCTTTAATGATCCTCTGGTAGAAGGTATTTTCATAGTTTTCATGTTCCTTGGAGGAGCAAACTTTGCCCTTCATTACAAAACGATATTCTCTGATAGAACGAGCCTGATAAAGGATCAGGAATTCAAGTTCTATTTCTCGATAATTGCGATAGCGACCCTTGTTCTTGCATATATGCTCTTCAGGACCGAGGTTTATTCGCTTGCTGATGCTTTCAGGTACAGCAGTTTCCAGGTCATTTCCATTCTTACGACCACCGGTTATGCAACAGCGGATTTCAATCTCTGGCCGGACTCATCCAGGTTCATCCTCTTCTTGCTGATGTTCATAGGAGGATGTGCAGGTTCCACTTCAGGTGGTGTGAAAGTAGTACGTCTGCTTCTTCTACTAAAATACGCACAGAAAGTACTTTTTAAAGTACTTCATCCAAAAGCTGTCGTACCGGTTCGCTTTAACGGCAAAACAGTACCTGAAGATGTCATACATTCCATCGTTTCCTTTATGGTAATATATTTCATGATCTTCGTTGTCAGCTCGACTATGCTCTCACTGATGGGAATGGATTTCGTCACTTCCCTGAGTGCTTCCATTGCAACCCTTGGCAACGTTGGTCCCGGTCTCGGCCTTGTAGGTCCGATGGCAAGCTTTGATTCCATCCCGGACCTTGGCAAGCTGATCCTCACCGCTAATATGTGGATTGGAAGACTTGAAGTGTTCACAGTCATGGTAATACTGACACCGGCTTTCTGGAGGCGGTGAGAGAAATGGGAGTTGGTGTATCCTGGTAATTTTGATTTGTTTGGATCTTGCCCTCTGCAAAGCAAGATCAAAAATACTAAAAAGAGTTCGTGCTCTGCTCGGACAAAGTCAGAAATTCCCGATGAGTTCTTTTATTGAACCCAAAAACCACTTCAGGCGTGAGTCTTCTTCAGTATTATAGCCACAGAACTTAGCATCATAATAGTGATTGATATATTTCTCTACTGAATCCTTGAATTTCTTGATCTCTTCATCAGTAAGGGGAATGCATGAAATACAGAAATCCTCTTTTTGAATGGGGTGCCCTCCGTATTCCTCTAACAGGCACACAGCGTCAGTTCCAATAAAACTATTGTCCACTAAACAATATCCTGAAAGTTCTCCAAATATTCTCTTTAGTTTTTTACAATTATAGACACGAAGAGAGTCCTGGAAGTCATCATAAATGAGAGTAATGTTTTGTAAGTCAGCATCCTGTTCGTCATCAAAGAAACGCCAATTGCTTCCTGCTTTTTCACACCTGCCACCTTCTATGACCTGAGGTGCATAACAGCTAAGCTCTTCAGGAGAAATTACGAGTTTGTCGCCCTTTTTAGCAAAAAAGCCTTCTTTGGTAATGTAGTTGTCTGAACTGGCAACGTACTTTCCGATCACTACTATTTCATTTTCAGGCGTACCTTTATTTTCAGACATACTATTATTTATATGGGGTATATAATAGTATATACCTTTTGGTTTTAGTGATATCAATTCTCTTCAGGAACGAGTGCAGGCTTGAGATTAGTATATTACTTTTCATAGCATTCCAAAGTCATATCTGCAACCTTGCCTTTTTGACCACAACTTCTGCTAAGACCTGTGAAGGATCTATCAATGGAACAGGTACTTCCTCTTTAATTGAAATCAATGAAAGTTCAGTGCAACCAAGTATTATGCCTTCTGCACCCTCTTTGATCAGCACTTCAATTACTTCTAAAATATCGTTCCTTGCACTTCCCTCTATATATCCTGCTTTTATCCCTTCCTCTCCATAAATTGAATTCATGACTTTTTCCTGTAATTCTTCATCTGGAGTTATTATTTCGATCCAATCCTATACTTTTAGATCTAAATCCAGTACAAAGTACCTTTTAGATGTGAACCATATCCAGATACATTAGTTTTATCAGGGCTTATCCATCACTTTTATATTATTCCATTCAAGCGAAACTTCAGGATAGGAATGAATGTATTTATGGCAATGTGTCCCCTCATCATAGAGATACGTCTGTATGCTGACCTTACGATCTTCTTTTTTAGAGCAGCATTCGGAAATACTTCTTCAGGAACTTTTTCAGGCCAATGGGAGAGCACCTTCTATCCTCCATTTTCGATTTATTTTCCATTCAGGAGCACAGTTGCACCGAATAGTAATGCGGTCGCTATAAATATCGTCTCGATATCAAAAAACCCTGTGAACGCTCCTGCTATCAGGGGCATCAATGCCAGTCCGGCATAGATGCAGGTATTGTAAATGCCCATTGCCATTCCATGATCGATCTTCATGGTCGTGATAGCCAGTGGAAGTCCAAGCAGCATGATCCCTGATCCAAGACCTATTACAGTAAATCCTGCCATAGGGAAATATATGGTTGCAAGGATTCCTAATGTTGTTATAAAGATCCCTTTTTTTATCAGCTCATCGTAGCTAAAATTAAAACGTGCTATTGTGATCGATGAGATCATGGTAGATAGATATAATAGTGAGATGGCTATCCCCAGTTCGGTCTTTGTCAGAAAGTCGCTGCTATACTCCGGATAAAGGGATACGAGCACACCACTTGATCCTGCAAGCAGGAACGAAATGGTCCATATACTGAGTGAACTCTTGCTTGTAACGAATGAGAGATAGGATCTTGCTGACATTGAGCCCGTTCCTGGTACATTTCCTTTATCCTGTTTTCCGGTAGGGCAGACCATATGATAGAATGCGAAAACGAGGGTAAAGGCGGTTAGTATAACAAATAAGTATATTCCATATTTGATGCTGATATCCGCAAGATAGCCAGTGAGTGCGACACCGGCAGCAAGCCCTCCATTGATCAGAAAGTTGAATTCTCCTATGTATCGCATCTTTTTTGTGAACAGTGCTAACCTTGAAAATGCAGCAGGGAAGAACGCACCGCATGATGCTCCCTCAATAAAGCGTGCCAGCACGAGGACCATGAAATCATCTGTGACGGCTATAGCAATTCCTGATGTGAATGAAAGTATCAATCCAAGTACTACAAATTTCATGCTGCAAAATCTGTCACTGAGAATGCCGAATGGGAGCAGGGTGAAAAGTGCACCCAGGAAGAAAGATGAATATAACAGGCTTGTTGAGGTAACAGCTGTTGTCTGTCCGGTGGCAGCAAGCTCAGGCAGTATAGGTACAACTGCATTTGAAAGTCCCATTATTACAAAAGCGGAAGAATAAAGTAAGAACCTTTCATGATCCATGATAGTGTCTGTTATTCCTCTGGAAGTTAGATAAGCTTTTACATCCTGACAAGGATTTTAAAAGAGCGATATTTCTGGTCAGGCTCCCGGCCGGATACGCATATAGCATCAACTAAGACCGTATAGCAATTCATTTTTTCATTAGAATGCCAATTGAATTCTTTTTAGCGTAAGATGTCATATCTTTTGTTGAAAACATATGATTTAATTATGGAGACCATGCCATTTTTGTGCTTAATTATATAATCTCCGGCTTTTCCCTTCAGAGTTCCTTTAGGAGTTCTTACGCTAAAATCAGTGTCCATGCGCAATGCATGACCTATTGGTGTCTGTATTTTCTGCCCATTTGTAGACAGGTTTCCATACAGACTTTCCTTTAACTGATCCACTTTGGATTCTCCCATAAATAAGGGGAGATTTTTAGAATATAAACTTAACTAGGTATTTGTTTATATTTATAAATATATATTTACAATTGCATTTATTATTTATGAAAATTATTTATTCGATCCTGATAATCTTTGAGAAAACTACAAATGAGAAAAATATGAACATCACGCTTATCGGAATGTCAGGTGTGGGCAAGACCACAATTGGGAAGTTACTTTCAAAGAAACTGGGTTATGGTTTTGTTGATGTCGACGATCTCATTAAGAAAAGGATAGGTATGAGCCTGCAATCATTCATTGATAATTCTGGAGATGCTGCCTTTCTTGAATTGGAGGAACAAGTTGTTCTTGATCTTGAACCATTGGAAAGTTGCATCATTGCAACAGGAGGTAGTATGATCTATTCTGAAGTTGCCATGGAGCATCTGAGGTCTATCTCAACTGTTGTTTATCTGGATGCTCCGTTTGGATGGATAGCTCGCAGGATAGATCCATCTAAAAGAGGAGTTGTGGGCTTAAAGGATAAAAGCCTGAAAGAGCTTTATCATGAGCGTAAGGTGCTATATGAAAAATACCTGGACGTCCACATCAAAATAGAAAAGGGTGAAAGAAAAAGTGCCATTGCAGATAGGATCATTGCTATCTGCTTCAAGAAAAATGGCAGTTGATCTGCTTACTCATTCTTTACGTTGAACATTAGTTCGTAAGTGCCTGTATAGGTGCAGGTATTCTTCCACCGCGCCCTATAAATTCCTCTGAACTGAATTCAGAGACGGCCATAACAGGTGCGCGTCCCAGAAGTCCACCGTACTCCACGTTGTCACCAACCTTTTTTCCTGGTGCAGGTATCAGGCGCACAGCAGTTGTCTTCTTGTTGATCATGCCGATGGCCATCTCGTCTGCAATGATGGCAGAGATCGTGGATGCCGTTGTATCACCGGGAATGGCTATCATATCCAGTCCTACAGAGCAAACACTTGTCATAGCTTCGAGTTTTTCAAGGCTCAACGCACCGATCTCAACGGCATGTATCATGCCAGCATCTTCGCTTACAGGAATGAATGCACCGCTTAAGCCTCCGACATAGGAGGATGCCATTGATCCACCTTTTTTCACGGCGTCATTGAGAAGTGCAAGAGCTGCTGTGGTTCCATGGGTCCCGCAGTTCTGCAGCCCCATTGCTTCAAGGATAGCAGCTACACTGTCACCGATCTCAGGTGTTGGTGCCAGGGACAGGTCCACAACGCCGAACTCAACATTGAGGCGACGGGAAACTTCCCTTCCGACCATCTCCCCCATCCTTGTGATCTTAAAAGCTGTTTTCTTGATCGCTTCTGATATTTCCCCAAGGTCAGGATCCTTAAGTTCCCTGATGGTGGAGTTCACGACTCCCGGACCGCTGACACCGACGTTGATCACACAATCAGGTTCACCTATGCCGTGGAATGCGCCAGCCATGAACGGATTATCTTCCGGGACATTGGCAAAGACAACGAGTTTTGCACATCCTATTCCATCATCATCCTTTGTTGCTTCAGCAGTCTTTTTGATGATATTTCCCATCATTGCCACCGCGTCCATATTGATGCCTGCTTTTGTGGTAGCTACGTTGATGGATGAACAGACCTTCTTTGTACTTGCAAGTGCCTGCGGAAGGGAATTGATAAGTTTTATGTCTCCGGGAGTTGCTCCTTTATGCACAAGAGCAGTGAAACCGCCAATAAAATCAATTCCCACATCTTCTGCTGCACGATCAAGTGTCTTTGCAATGGACACATAATCATCCGTATCACAGCTTTCGGCAACGATAGCTATCGGGGTTACAGCTATGCGCTTATTGATGATGGGGATGCCATAGAGATTCTGTATCTCTTCTGTAGTCCTGACAAGATTCTTTGCATAACTGGTGATCTTCTCATAGATCCTTTCATTGAGCACATCGATATCATTGTGACAGCAACCACGAAGGTTGATACCCATTGTAACGGTCCTGATATCGAGGTTCTCCGCTTTGATCATCTGGATGGTTTCCAGTATCTCTTCTGGATGGACAAGCATGAGATATCCTCCTTTTAGATCCTGTGCATGAAGCGGAATGCATCTTCGTGCTGGACACGTACTTCCACCCCAAGTTTTTCTCCTTCATCAGACATTGCTTTCTGGAATGCTTTGAGATCGAAGTTCTCATCTTTCACACCTGCCAGCATTATCATGGTGAACAGGTCTTCCATAATGGTCTGGCTGATGTCAACGATGTTTACATTGAAATCTGCCATCACCTTTGTGATATTAGCAACAATACCTATCTTGTCGATACCGATAACAGTGATTATGAAGCGGGTTGAGGTCATTTCTCTATCCTTCTTTAAATGATTAGTTGAATGTGATGCTGAGCTATACTATGTGATGGATTATAGCTCTTTACCTTCTGTAAAGAAAATAGTCCGGGAAAACAAAAATATCAAATTGATCCAGGGATTCAAATTGAAATGTGAATAAGTGTGAAGAAAAAGGTGAATATTGCGGAAAATACCGCATATCCACAAAAGCACATTATTGCCCTGTCATGCCGAAGTTCATCACTTCGCCATTCTCATCGGTAATGGTCATAGCCCCATCGATGATCGTCATTTTTGATATGACATTTCCAGATGCATCATAACTGGTCCAGATGACCATGTCCCCTTCTTCTGACCACAGGTATTCCATTTTTACAATATCTTCAACAACAGGATCTATCTCGACTACTGCTTTGCACAATGTTACTCCGTCAATTACCTCAGTTCCGACGATCTCCATTGACATGCTTTCACCGGTTTGTGGGTTCACTGCATCCCAAGTAGATCCTACAGGACACCACTGTCCTTCAGCATCTTCCGGTGTTGTGAGAGTAACTTCCACATCATCGTCAGTGTAGGTCGTTGTCTCAGCATCATTGCCAGCACATCCTGCAGCTACCATAGTGATAGCGATCAATAATATCAACCACATTTTGTTCATGATAAGTCCTCATAAAAAATTCAGCTTGTTAGGATTTAAGCATATCGAGGGCTAATGCCATCTTATTTTAGAGATATTAAAATAAAATGGAATTAGTAGGTGTTTACGGGAAACACCTATATTTCAATTATAGAAGATGAAAAGACCTGCAAGATAGGCAAAGTATGTGATCAGGATCACACCGCCTTCCCACCTGTCAAGCCGTTTTCTTGTTATTCCAAAGATGACCAGCATCAACATGATGAGGATCATAACCGGGAAGTCGTAGCTAATGGATTGATCGAGAATAGGAAGGTCGCGGATCTGTGAAGAGAATCCCAGTATCATGGCAATGTCCATTGTATTGGCACCAAGGATGTTGCCTATGGAGAGGTCCTGATGTCCTTTTAATGTTGCAGATACAGCAGTTATAAGCTCCGGCAGCGATGTTCCAAGGGCTACAAGTGTCAGGCCGATGATCATTTCAGGTATTCCCAGCCAGTATGCGATCTCAGTTCCGGTGTCTACAAGTACGCGACTGCCGATAACCACACAGGCTGAGCCGAGTATGAAATAAAAGATTTCAGATTTCATTTCTTTCAGGGATAGCTTTTCCCGCTTCTTTTCAGATCCATTGAATATTGCAGACTGGAGGCGGTAGTTGTAGTAAAGGAAACCTACGAAAATAGCAAGCAGTATCAGACCATCACTTGATGTCAGATTACCATCCAGTGTTAAAGCTATAAGAGTGAGTCCTGAAAAGAGCATGATGGCACCTTTATGGAGGAATGCTCCATCTTCCATGGGTATTGCCTTGATGGTTATGACCAATCCCAGTGCCAAGCCGATGTTACAGATAGCTGAGCCCACTGCATTTCCTATGGTGAGGTCCGTGTGGCCAATGTATGCAGCTATTGCAGAAACGGTGAACTCAGGTGCAGTTGTGGCAAAGCTTACAATTGTGGCGCCTATAATGATCTTTGGGAGGCCACTTTTTGTTGAAATCGATACTGCGGATTCGATGAACCAATCCGCTCCTTTGGTAATCAGAATAAGCCCTAACAGGAAAAGCAATAAAGTCGACATCACCATGGTCTACCCTATAGCTTTCCATTACATTTAAACTGAATGTCTCAGTCCTCGCTGGTAATAACAAGTACAGGTCCTACATCTGCTGCAATTATCCAGCGTGTGAGACTGCCAAGCGGATCTCTCCTCAGAGACTCGGATCCCATGACCGTAAGGTCCACAGCTTTTTCTTCAGCGATCCTGATAAGGTCGCCACCGATATCCTCGCTGCTGAGAATGATCTTTTCAGCTGTGATTCCTATTTTTTTAGCTTCGCTTATTGCATATTCCATATTAGCTTCGATGTTCTCTTTGACAACTGCCAGCATCTTCTCGGAGAGCTCTTTTGGAAAGATGGATTCAAGTTCCTTCTTTTTTTCCACATAGACGATCATGAGATTGCCGCCTTCTTTTTCTGCAACATGAAGTGCATGGTCGACAACCCTCTTTGACATTTGTCTTTCATCTATTGGAACAAGGATGTTCCTGTATGCTATATCCCCCATAATGACAACTCCATTAGTTTATTTGTGTTCCATCTATTTACCGGATTCCCTTTTATTCCAGTCCGAGTACTGTAACAGCAGCAACGATCAGCACCCCAAGCCCAACCATTCTCACAGCATGTTTTATGATACTTTGCTTTGCTATCTTCCCTGAGTAGATCCCCAGTATGGCGAGAACAGAGATGCTTAATACGACAGCTATCTCAAGAGCCATCTCATCAAAGAAATAGAATGGTGAGATCGGGACAAGGGATCCCAAAAAGCTCGAACCTCCATGAGCTATGGAATCATTCCATATCTTCTTCTTTGTCCGGACCTCCAGATCAGTTGATTCCAGACTCCTTAGCAAGGGTTTTTCGAGTTCAGCCAGGTTCCCGTATTCGACGGCACTCTCTGCAAGATACGATCCAATACCATTGGTCATGGCAAGAGCGACCGCACCTCCAAGGGCTGCATTTATGATAATTGATGGATCGTCAACAACCTGTGATGTTCCAATTACCACACCAAGCACAGCCAGAAGACCGTCTATACTACCAAGAATAATGTATCTTCCCTGTTCTTTATTAAGCTTCATATCCAATATCTCTGCAGTATCTTCGAACTTTCGTAGGTGATCAGAAGAGAACGGCCTGAGTACCCATTAAACCGTAGACTTGATTATCCTGCCAGAACAGCTGCCCGCTTTTCAGCCATATGCTTATGGAAGGCAGATTCTATAATATATTCTAATTCCTCATTCATAAAAGGCTTTTGAAGATAACCAACAGGATTTGCAATCGATGCTCTTATTCTTGTAGCTCTGGATGAATCTCCGGTAAGAAAGATAATTGGAACAATGTGTGACTTGAGTATTTCTGTTGCAGCATCAATGCCATCCATCTTCCCCTTCAGGTAAATGTCTATGATAATAAGATCTGGCTTTTCCTCTTCAACCATTCTTATAGCATCTTCCCCGGATGTGGCATGTCCTGCAAATTTGTATCCCATATCCAGAAGCTTGAGCTTGATCATCATGGCAACGATCATCTCGTCTTCCACTATGAGGATGTTCTTTTCTTTCATAGCTCCCACTCCCTAGAAAACAATATCACTTTTAAAAATATGAAAAATGCCGGAGAAATTTCCGGCATTATTATGATGTACCCCCATACATCAGATTTCAATTTATTTTGCATGCCAAGCGCAGGATTTACCTTCACCAACCTTCTTTGACATGATCTCTACTTGCTTGACAGATTGCCAAAGGCCATGGACATTGCAGCTTGCTAATGCTTTAAGCTTCATGATCACAGCTTTTGTACCACAGTCTCCACAAACGTTCACACCACGAATGTGGCAGATCTCATATGCACGTATTCCAACAATTTCTTCTGTAGGTTCTACAGTAAATGTTGCTTCTGCTTTCTCATCGGAAGGTGAAAGCTCCACTCTTCCTACCTTCGTATCTCCCAGGTACAGTTCTATCCACTCGATATAGTGGTCATCCTGCATTACATGTGGGACTTCTCCGAGTCTCACAGTAACTTCAAATAAGCCCTCTGCTGTCATCACATCTTCAGATTCGATGACAGGTACGTGCTTCATCTCGGTTTCTGTGATATTCTCCGGATCTTTCAGGTGGTTAATTACTTGTTCGGTCATAGAATCTCACCCCTTAATTCAATATATTATATGGTCTTTGAAAATATATAGTTGCCAGCAATTTGCTGACAACCATTTCACATGTTCAGAACTTATAGTTCTTCACCGAGTGATACAGGATCACACCGAAGAACACAATTATTACAGCCAACAGGCCGAAATATGCCACTGGATCCCATACGAACTGCATGCCACCTGTTCCTTCCCAGCCCACAAGGACTGTTCCCTGAATTATTACAGGAGTTACAACGCAGACACCTGCTAATATGAAGATGAACAGGATATCCAATATCTGCCCAAACATGCCTCTTTTCTTTACTTCTTCAGCCATGTCTTTTCCTCCTCAGTCATAATACTCAAAGTCGAACATGTGTTCCTTGATGGAGTTGTAGACCCTTACACATCCGATAGTCTCTATACCGATCAACAATAGGTAGAATACTATGTAGATCGGCCAGATCGTACCGAGTGCTGGAACTTCACCCCAAAGGATTGACAGGATATTGTAGACAATGTATGTCTCCGAGAAGTACAGCAGTCCCAATACCAGCAGGATTACTCCTCCATCCTGCTTTAATTTATTATGATACAATGCTTCATCTACCATTTTATCTCCTCCTGTTCATCTCCTGTGTGCAGGTTCAGGCCATCCAAGGTCTTCTCCCCAGTCGTGCTTTGATTCTACGCTTCTGTATCTCCACGAGAAGTAGAAGTATGCAACCACATAGAATATCAGTCCGAAGACAAGGTTGTAGCTGTAACCCCAGTTCAGTGTTGACATGATCACGATCGCAAGGAAGATGGTAAAGTATGCAAGATAAGGCTGCAGTGGTCCGACAAACGGACGTACTTTCTGTGTGTGTTCCGGGAACATCTTCCTGAAGCGTATCAGGGAGAATGGGATCATCACATAACATACCAATCCTGACGTGATCGAGAATGTAATGACCTGGTCAAGGAAACCACTGAATGCAAATGCGATCGCAATTGGCATTGTAAAGATAACGGCTCTGTATGGAGTGCTGTATTTTGGGTGTACTGCTGAGAACCATGGTGTAAGGAAGTGATCTCTTGAAAGGGCGAACCATGATCTTGATGAGTCACAGACAGTACCATTCGCACTTGCCAGACAGGTAAAGAGTGTACCTATTGCAAGGAAAGCAACCAGGAGCTTAACTCCGCTTTGTGTTGCTGCTTCGTATAGTGGGTATGCAGAAACACCAAGTTCAGCTGTTGGGATGAATCCTGCACAGACATAGAGTGTCATACCTGCTGCAAGCAAAAGTGTGATCATACCAGCCTGCTGGCCAAGAGGAACTGCTCTTGTTGGGTGCTTACATTCCTCGGCACACATTGCTGCTCCTTCAATACCCAGGTAGAACCAGGGACCAAACTGGAGTGCCGCAAAGATACCAATAAAACCATTTGGCATAGCACCGGAAATAAGATACTCAGGATGCCATGTTCCACCAAACCCGCTGATGGTCATAAAGAAGAATGCAATAATAGCGATCAACGCAGTGAATGTTAGGGCAAAATTAAGATTTAATGCCGCTACAACTCCGCGATAATTCATAAATGTAAGTGCTGCGATAACGAGCAATGTGACCGGAAACGTTTGTATTTCCGGGAATATCGATTGCGCTATCCATGCTACGACAATAGCATCGGCAGCTTCCAGAGCAATATATTCCATATAAACAGCAAGACCTACAATAGCAGCCGCACCCGGCCCTACGAACAATCTTGCCCAATCATAAGGTCCCCCTGCAAGTTTTGTGGATGAACCCAGTTCACTAGCGCATAATGCAACCATAATATACATGGTACCTGCAACCAGAAGTGCAAAGAGTGAACCGAGTATACCACCTTTTGCAACTGTGAAGTTCCAACCCATGTATTCACCGACCAACACGATACCGACACCAAGTGCCCATACATGGTATGGACGTAGCGTCTTTACCAGTTCGATCGGTTCATTCGAATTTTCAGACATTGATCCTCCTCCATCTTATTATTTATTCATTGGATACCTTACTAGCGTTTAGCAACATCCAACCTATCAAGGCAAAGGCTATGAGGTAAATAACCCCGTTTATTAAAGTCCACAGATCCATATCGTATGCCCCCTTTAGCATTGTTTTATGTTGATTTGACAATGAATTATCTCATTAAATAGTGACAAATGACGAATAAAAAAATGCCAGCGATCTCTCCGCCGGCAAAATCATCGGTGTACTATTTTAGTCTTAGAATGTAAGACCGAAGTCTTCGAGTTTCTTCCTTGCACCCTCGTATACCTTGACGTACTCGTCGGTTGGTGTGACGGTTGCAACGTCGTAGCAGTCCTGGAATCTCTTACCCTGAGGTGCTGTTGCGTAGTCGCCCTCGTATGATGCGACAAGTTTGTGGAGTACAGCGTTTACGGAATCAATGTCCATACCTGCTGTTGCACGTGCGACTTCTCCCATCATCCTTGCTTCCATACCGGTTGTCTTGTCAGTGATGACACCCTTTGCAGCTGCGACACCAGAGAGGATCTCACGGCCTGATGATGTGTCGGTTACGGACTGTGCTGCTGCTTCGAGGAGGCACATCTCTGTGCATGGACCTGCACATGGATAGTACTGGTTACCGGACATAAGGTCTGTGAACTCACTGATGGTTGCACATGCCCATCCAGCGATGGTCAATGTTTCCCTGGTGTTGGTGGATCCCCATCTGATGTGGACAGGACCATCAAGGTGCCAGCTTGCACTGCTCATTACCATGGAGTTAAGGTGAGTTGCAATGTCGACGATGGTTGTTTCCTCAATGCCACCAGCGTATCCGCCGAAGATAGGCATCTGTTCGTCCATGATGATGTCGCTGTTACCCTTGTAGTGTGCGATAACTGCAATTGCATCGAGATCGATCTTAAGCTCGTTGAGCTGTGATACTTCGTGGCTGTCACTTGTTAACTGGCCACCGACACAGTCGGAAGCGATGTTACCCTGAGCGGACAGGGAGGTCTCAGGTCCCTAAACAGCCATACCTGGCCTGCCAGCCATTGCTGCTGCGTTCTTGATGAGCCTTGTCTCTGTCTTTGCTGCGAGAATTTCGTATGGGCTGCCTGGTATAGGTGGCTTACCGCGTACTGAGGTCATGACACCGTTAACGATCGTGTCGACTTCCTTCTCAAGTGCATAGCTCATGTGGAGTGGAACGAATACATCTTCGGAGATTGGGGAACCGGTTGGACCACCCTGTACGATTGGCTTTCTCTTGTCACCAACGGACCTCTTCTTCATCTGTACTGCATCTCTGCCGGTACCGAGCTGGAATTCCCTGTGTGGATTGTTGATAGCATCCCAGATCTCGTCTTCTGTGTATTTGACGATCCTCTTTGTGTCGGTACAGTAGATACCACAGTCTAAGAGCATCTCGAAACCTGCTTTGAAGAGTCTCTCCATCTGGTCCTTGTCGGTTGGAACGAACTCGTTGCTAAAGTCAAGATTGTATTTCTGCTTGAGTTCCATTGCCTTCATTGGAATGGTCATCAGATCCCAGTCATCCTGGGTAGCTTTCTCACCCTTCTGTGCACGGTCATAGAAATCAAAGCAAGTTACTGATTTTGTGAATGTCATTTTAATGTCCCCTAATTTATGCGCTCATAAGCTCAAGTGCTACTCTTGCTGCCTCTGCTGCGTTTTCGGCTGTGCCGTCTGCACCGCACTCAGTGATCCATTCATCTGTGACTGGTGCGCCACCGAACATGATCTTTACAGAATCTCTGAGGTTCTCTTCTTCAAGTAACCTTACTACATCTTTCTGGCCGAGCATTGATGTTGTCATCAGTGCGGAACCGACAAGGAGCATTTTCTTACCCTTGTTCTTTGCAATTGCTTCTACTACATCCTCATTTGGAATATCTGTTCCAAGGTCCATGATCTCAAAGCCGTTTGCACCGAGCATTGTTGTAACGAGACGGTGGCCGATATCGTGAATATCTCCTTCCTGTACGAATGTTACAGCGGTTCCGACACCTTCGTCTTCGCCTTTCTCTTCTGCGAGGATAGGCTCAAGGATCTCCATTGCAGATTTCATTGCCTTTGCAGACATCATGATCTGTGGAAGATAGATTGTTGCTGCTTCGAAGTTGTCACCGACGATCTTCATTCCTGGTGCAAGTGCTTCGTTTATAATGTCGAAGGCACTAATTCCTGCATCAAGTGCTTCCTGTGTTATTGCAGGGCAGCCGTTGATATCCTGGTTCACTATTGCATTTTTAAGTTTGTCAAAAAGTTCCTGATTTCCCATTTTCTTCACCTTTTGTATTATTCACTTTAGATCCAGTCAATGCCAAATCATTGCAGGCATTACTATATAGAACACTGGCCTGAAAGTTATATAACCTAGCCGATAGCGTTTTTTGAATCTGCATTAAAATATCACTTAGCCATCTGAACAGACAGTATGAATATAATATGGCGAAACCCGGGTTATTTGACACTATCTTTCAAATGTATGTTTTAAGCCGAATTGACATTGTGATCAAAAAGGACAAAGGCATTAAAATCGACAAAACTACTATATCTAAAATAAAATGAAATTAGTAGGAGGTATCGGGAAATATTGTTTTGATTCCAACTTTGCCAGTCAAAATTAATAACGTTCTTAGTCATGTTCATTCGACTAAACATGGTAGTGACATCAACAAGCTATTGAAAGCTCTCTTTGAGCCAGAAGCTCACAGACATTTTTAGCACAAAAAAGCACACAAATGATCAAAACTGTCAAATTTGCTTTTGATCAACAAAATCAAGGTCTAGGGATAACATGCTGAACAAACATTCAAATGTTTGCAATTACGCCCTTGCAAAGGAAGATACAGCATCTTTTTCTGCGATCTATTCCTGCAGATACTCGGTTTGTGAAAGGTAGCATCTTGAAAAAATGATATTAAAGGTATGGAAAAGGTGTTATTCTTCTCCAGCAGAGCTCTCTTTTTGTTTTTCCTTCAGGTGTTTGTGTATCGCGATTTCAATATTGCTACTTAGGTCCCTTTCTGTAAATGGCTTGAGTATGTATCCATAGGGTTCTGTTTGTTTTGCCCTCTCCAAGGTACCCTCGTCGGAATGTGCTGTAAGGTACACTACTGGTATTGAGAAGCGTTTTCGTATCACTTCGGCTGCTTCTATTCCATCCATGTCCCCTTTTAGCATTATGTCCATAAGCACAAGATCAGGAAATGTTCCTTCCACCTTGGTAATTGCATCCTTCCCTGTAGCAGCGACACCTGAAACACTATAACCAAGGGTTATGAGCCTCTTTTTGATCGCCATCGCTACGATTGCTTCATCCTCCACTACGAGTATCCTGGTATCTTTCATATTACACCTTATTGTTCTCACGGAAAGTTATCTTGAATTTGGTTCCATTGGTCTTATCCAGCTCGATTTCACCGTCGATCTGGGATGTCAGGTTAGTTACAAGCTGAAGTCCAAGTGAGTCTGTATTTTTGAAGTCTAGAGTTTCGGGGAATGGTTTCCCTGTATTACTAATTAGAAGTGTGAAGACATCGTTGTTCTTGTGGAACTCGATCTTGATCTCTCCTTTTTTATCATTTTCAAAAGCGTGTTGTAGTGCATTTGATGTCAGTTCATTGATAATGATCCCAAGAGGGACAGCTGTATCCATTCCCAGGAAAACATCCTCGACGTTCAATATCAGTTTAACGTCTTCCTGATCTACATTATAGGAATGGAAAAGGTGATCGGTCAGGTTCTCAATGTAATCAGCAAAATCAAGACTAATAAGGTCCTTTGACTGGTAGAGTTTTTCATGAATCAGTGCAATGGAGCGTACACGGTTCTCACTGTCCCTGAAGGCGTCTATGACCTCCTGGTATTTGAAGTTCAGGGATGCCAGATAGAGCATTCCTGAAACGACCTGCAGGTTGTTCTTAATGCGGTGATGGATCTCCTTTGTCCGTACTTCTTCCATTGCTTTGAGGCTCTCTTCGGCTTCAATGCGTTCGGTAATATCAAGAATAGTGCCCTGGAAATATGTGATCTTTCCTTCTTCATCTCGCTGGATGTGTGTGTCTTCATGTACCCAGCGTATCTCTCCATTCTTTGTAACGATCCTGTAATCTTTATGGAAATTATCCTTTCCTTCATCTGCACAAGCTTGCAGTTCATCCCATACCATTTTCCGGTCTTCCGGATGTATTATATTACCATATAGTACTTTACCGGATGTGAATTCCTCTATTGAATAACCATGTTGTACAATGTTATCAGAAACAAATTCGACAGGATAATCCTCTTCATATTTCCACCAGAATACGACGATACTGCTACTGTTAACGGCTGCTTCCATTTTCCTTATGAGTTCATAGGAATGCTGTAGTTCTTTAGAATAGCTGGTAAGGGAATCAAGGATATCGTTCAAACCTTTTGGTATTAATTTGAGGTCCATCTCAACATCAGTATTCGCCCTTACATCCAAATCTCCTCTGATAGCTGCTCCGGATATCTTCTTGAAGTCTATTACGATCTCGTTTATCCTATTTGTGAATGAAGACGCTATGAAAAAGGCCATTAATCCCATGAAGAAGATGGAGAATATGTAAATGGAGATCAGATCGGATCTTATGGAGTTAACACCTGCGAACATCTCTTCGGGTGGTACAACAAGTATAATGGCATAATTTCCGGTTCCGATTGGTTCATAGAACATGACGACCTCTTTTGAGGTTACCGGATCGATGGTGTTAATATGGCCACCAACTCCATTCCTTATATCATCAGCAGCAATAGCTATTTGTGGGATGTCAAAATCATAGATGGAGGTCGTTCCGATCCATTCCTTGTTCACAGGATGTGATAGGAGCATTCCGCCGTTGCTAACCATGAAAAGATAACCGGTATCAAAGGCTTTAACGCTGCTTACGGCCTCATCGACATAGTTTAACGATACATCAACACCGCCGATACCAACAAATTCCCCATTCCTGATAATAGGGGAATCATAGCTCACCATCAGTGCTCCCTGATAAAGGTAAGGTTCTGTGACCACGTTTTGTTTGAGTTTCTTTGGACCCTGATAATATTCTGATGTCTCATAATCTACAAGAGGTTCTACACTGATCGGACCGTTTATCAGATTCCAGTATGGCACAAACCTTCCGGTTTCATCATGACCTTCCGTTCCTATGAATTCAGCATCTCTTCCATCGAAGGCATTCGGTTCGAAACCAACATATGCCCCAATGAGGTGTGGGTTCTCTACCAGTAATTGTTTTAACATCTCATTTGTTTCATTACGGTCAGCGGACTCATATTTCACCATAAGTGCTGCCAGTGAATTTGCTATTGCCATGTTAGCCTTCATATCGGCATTGTACTCATGAGCGAAGCTTTTGGCATTCTGAATAGAGTCATGGTATGCAAGCTGTTCTTCTTGTTCTGTGACTGTGGAAATTATAATAATTGATGAAGCTGATAATATGAAGGAAATGCCTACTACTATATAAAGGACCAATTTAAATTTCAATGACAGATCTTTCCATTCCATGCTTGAACCACACACGTTTTGTAATGGGTTTTATTCGTTGACAGGTCGTGAAAGTTCACGATAGTAAGAGAAGAGCTCTTTGCACCAATCAACTGCACTATCCTCAAATGTGATGATATCCTGGTGGTCGTATCTTCCCTGGCTGTTAAAGAAGCTGATATAGGCACATTTTTCAGTGACATTAAAAGTAGGCGCTTTGACCTCGTCCTTGCAGATAAGAAAAGTCGTATTTTCCGATTCCAACATGGTCTTCATTTCCTCTTTATAGTTATTTTGTATTCTTTCAAATACAGAATCTGTAACTATCAGATCAAGAACGACTCCTCTGTTCGTTATATCTTTGTAGAATCGGGGGAAATCAGGATGGAAAAATGATAGCATTGCGCTCATTTCTTGTGAGTCACTAGTATTGCTTATTAGTTTTTCCGGAATTTCATACATATGGTCCAGATCAGGCACGACAAGTTCGATCTCTCCCAGGTCTCCTATGTTGTTAAGAAGTTCTTCCGGAATGGTGTTCAGTTCACGATCATCCCAGTAAAGATCTGATTTATCAAAAACCTTCAACATACTGGATAACGGTTTCATGTTCTCGACTATAAGCCGTCCTATGGTTGTTAGCTTATAGGTTCCATTATCGTCCTTATGGACAACCCCTGATTCCCGGAGCTTTTTTATCTGTGGAAGTATGGAAGAAGAACTAACGTCGAGCATTGAGTTGATCTTTTTTATATCTGCAGGCCCATTAAGAAGCAAGAGGAGTAAATTTTCTCTTTTCTCTGAAAGGAAGAGAGTTTCGATAAGGTCTAATACCATTATATCTCCCCACCCTTTTCAACATCTGTTATTTCCACAGATCGAGCACAATAATAATCGAACAATTCGGTACACCATTTCAAAGCACTTTCATCAAAGCTCATTATATCATTGTGGTCATAGCTTCCATTCTGATTTAAAAAACTGATGTACATGAACCATTCAGATACATCAATTGCTGGCGGTCTTCCTTCGCCCTGATACAATAAGACCTGTGTGTTCTTTGCAGATAAAAGGAAATCCAGTTCTTTCATATTGTTAGTCTTCATTCTTTTAAATGCTGATTCTGAAAGTATCAGTGTAAGACGATTTGCCCTTTTTGCAAGTTCAGAATAGAACTTTGGGTATTCAGGTCTGTAAAAAGAGATAATCGACATGATATCCTTTGACTTCAGGAGATTTTCTGTAAATTCTTTAGGGATCTCAAAGGTATAGTGAAGATCAGGTTCAAGCAGCAGATAGTTCCCGAGTTCATGAAGTCGTTTGAAAAGATGGGGAGGCAGGATGTTGATATCATGTTGCTCCCAGTAGTTCTTGTTCTCAGCAATCATGCTTAATGTGTTGATCAGGGGTAGCATGTTCTTAACGACAAGCTCTCCGATGTTCGATAATTTGTAGTGCTCATCCTCTTCAATGACCAGATGCTTATCTTTGAGCTTCTTTATTTGTGGCATCATTCCTCGTGATGTCACGTTAAGCGACATCTTGATCTGTTCGATGTCCCGAGGACCTTCCATTAGCAACAATAGCAGGTTCGTTCTTTTTTCAGAAAGCCAAACATGATCTGTCAGTGACGATGTCATTGTACCCCTAAATTATGATGTATTGTACTATTAATAGCTTTGTAGTTGTCTATTTTCAACTGTATGGTTATTATTCGTTGTATAAGGTTGTTTCTATTCTGGCATTATTCAATTTACAGGCCTTCGATGCATTGAGTTTGGTAAATAATTGAAAAATAGGATTAACAGAAGTTCATAATTTAAATTTTTCAATATTTGTCAAATATTTTAATTCATAACGGAATATGATTGTTTTTGCAGATTTATTTATATTTGAAGTTGCAGACATACTATATAATGAATGATTGAACTATTCGGCGTGGAGTGAGCAAATGAAAATGTTGCTATGGTTTGCTGTGGTTTCAATTTTATTGGGTACGGGAACCGCATCAGCAACTGATTATTATATATCACCAATTGGGAATGACAATAATAATGGCACTACAGTAGCAACTGCATGGCAAACACTGGCATATTCTGCCGGGCAGCTTTCTGCAGGCGAGACTCTTTATTTCATTGATGTTGGTCAGAATTGGAAAGGAGAGCATTTCAATGCTGTGAATAGTGGTACTGCTGAAAATCCGATCAAAATACGGGCTTATAATGGTACTCCCACCCTTGATGGAGGTGACATTAATGACAATGGTGATGATCACATCGGTATCGATTGTGACAAGGTCAAGTATTGGGATATTCAGGGACTTAAGATAATTAATTACAATTATGGCATCAGGTTCAGATTTGCCGAAGGCTGCAGTGCTTCAAACAATGAATTTGGATTTATGAATCACAGTTCTATCCAGATCAGATCATCTACCAACTGCACGTTTGAATACAACGATGTCCATGATTGCAGGTGGAATCAAATATCGTTGATTGGAGACTATAAATATGGTGTATGTGACAATATCCATATTAAAAATAACAATCTCTATACGACTGCTCCTATTTTCCATGGATGCTTGGACTTGACCGGATATTTGACCAACATTTACATTGACAATAATACATTTACGGATTCACCTGATTTCCCTGGTATTTATCAACACCAGACCATTAATACAATGGATGGGCTATACATCAGAAATAATTCCTTCTCGAACGTTCTTCGTGGTATTCATTTGGATGATCCGGCTGAAAACATTGTGATTGCAGACAATCGATACTGGGATGCACCATATGTTGAGGAATCAGGTTTCCTAAAAAGTACCAATGATCCTATTGAAAATGTGACCCTGATTGGTAATTATGCATGGGGTGATGTGTCAAGTGGTGCAGGTTATCATGTATATCATCGGTTCCAGAATAGTATAATCACAGGAAACACTGTGACAGGATTCGAGTCGGATGACGTGGAATATTATTTTTGGAATGCGTATGGATGTGTGCTTCAGAATAGCATGGTTGAAGGAAAAAACAATTACAAAGTTAAAACCGTTGGTAGCACTGTTCCTGTTGAATATACTGATGGAACAGTTTTCATGATTGATTCTGTACTGGCCAGACACGGTGTATCAGGAAGTTTCGGGAGGGTGGCATCAGATACGACTTCTACTGTAACGGTGTATCCTATGTTCAGGGTTGTGATCAAATGAAAAGGACGCTCTTGTTCTGGTTGTTGCTTTCCTGTTTTCCTTTGGTTGTATCCGCAGATGGAATTGATAGTTATGGAACTGATTTTACCAGTACAACAATGAGCATCACTGCAAATGATGCCGGGTGGGGTCAGACATTTACTGTAAACAGAGATTACAGTCTAAACTCCGTTGATTTTTATCTAAGTTGGTCAGGATCCAGCGATTTTGAAGTACAGGCTTTGCTGTTCAGTGCTGTGGGAAAGGCTGGTAGTTCCGGAATACCGAATACTGTAAATCTTGAAAATGCTCTAGCTTCATCTAATGTTGTTTATGCAAGCACTTATTCTGGTTCTCCTCAGCTAATTACGTTTAAATTCAATAATTATAAGTTGATGGAAGGAAATGACTATTCAATTGCAGTCGTTATGAAAAACAGGGTAGCAGGAACTAATCATATGGTAGCAGTTGATGATCGATCTCCCACCCATTCTGGCAATGCATTTTATCGTAATAATGGTGGATCAACTGTGTGGTCGGCATCATCTGAAAGGGATGTTATCTTTTATCTGTATGGTACTGAATCTGGTGAGGCAACTGTTAAGATCGAGGTATTATACGAAGATCCAGAGAACGAAATGTGTAATATTCGCTGGCAGGTATTGGATAAAAGAGGTACGGCAAATAATATAACATTCACCTGGTCAGATACATCAAGCAATCAAAAATATCACTTTGGATATGATGATGGCACAGAGATAGCAAACCATACGGCATCTTTCACAGGCGAACAGATTAATTTTGTTGTTGATTGGCCTGATCTTATTGATGGTGGAGTTTACAAGATATGGGAGACCGAATCAACGGAAACTGATGTTGTCTGGTCTGATCTTGTTGATTCTGAAATTAGCAAAATTTTGGATTCCGAAGAGCATGAATTAGAGAATGACACAGTTGTGGAATCGAATTATACCCATCCGGCAGGGATAGTAGGACTAATTGCAGGCGGGATCTTTGTCGTTATTGTTTTGATAAATCATTACAGAAAGCGCTCTTAATGGGAATAGAAAAGATTAACGCAAGACGATCCGTAAGTATTTGCCGATAATTAATTACTAACTTAATTGATTCACTTCAATTTTTCTTAAGAAAGTAAAAAATAGTTAAAAAAGAAGAAGTTACATCACGAATTATACAACTTCTTTGTGCTCGATTTAGTATTTGTAGTTCTTCACGGAGTGATATAGTATCACTGTGAAGAATGTCAGGATAACTGCCAGAAGACCGAAATATGCTACAGGGTCCCAGACAAATTGCATGCTTCCGGTCCCGTCCCAGCCTACAAGCACTGTACCTTGAATAATAACAGGCACAACTACACATATTGCTGCAACCACGAAGATAAAGAGGATATCAACGATCTGCATTACCATGCTTCTTTCTTCAGTTTTTGCCATATTTCCAACCTCCTCAGTCGTAATAGTTGAAATCGAACATATGCTGTTTGATCGACTTATATACTCTTAAGCATCCAATGGTCTCGATTCCAAGCAACATGATCAGGAACACGAGGTAGACCGGGAATAACATGCGTACTTCCGGTATTGCATCCCATGTTGTTGAGATTATTCTGTAAAAGATAAAGGTCTCTGAGAAATACAGAAGTCCCAGTACCAGAACGATCACTCCTGCGTCTTTTCTGAGATCATTGTGATATTTTGCTTTGTTTACCATATTATTCTCCTCCTCCTCTTACTTTCGATGAGCGGGTTCCGGCCATCCAAGGTCTTCTCCCCAGTCGTGGCTGATCTCAATGCTCTTGTATCTCCATGTGAAGTAGAAGTATGCGATCACATAGAATATCAGTCCGAAGATGAGGTTGTAGCTGTATCCCCAATTCAGGGTAGACAAGATCACAATAGCCATTATTATCGTCAGGTATGCAAGAGCGGGCTGCAGTGGTCCGACAAACGGACGGACCTTGTTGGTATGTTCGGGGAACATCCTTCTAAAGCGGATCAGGGAAAATGGGATCATAACATAACAGACAAGACCTGATACGATCGAAAAGGTGATAACCTGATCTAAGAATCCGCTGAATGCAAATGCAATAGCTATGGGCATTGTGAAAATGACTGCCCTGTAGGGGGTGCTGTATCTAGGATGTACAGCAGCAAACCAGTTTGTCAGGAAGTTGTCCCTTGAGAGGGCAAACCATGACCGTGATGAGTCGCAAACACAACCGTTTGCGCTTGCCAGACAGGTAAACAATGTACCTACTGCAAGGGCTGCTACAAGGAAAGGTACTCCTGTTCTTGATGCAGCTTCGAATAATGGATAAACAGAAACACCAAGCTCAGCTGTTGGTATCATACCTGAACAAATATACAATGTCATTCCTGATCCTAACAGGAGTGTTATCATGCCGGCCTGCTGGCCAAGAGGAACTGCTCTTGTTGGGTGCTTACATTCCTCAGCACACATTGCTGCTCCTTCAATACCCAGGTAGAACCATGGGCCGAACTGAAGTGCTGCAAAAATACCGATAAAACCATTTGGTATTGCACCTGAGATCAGATATTCAGGATGCCATGTTCCTGCAAATCCTGTTATATTTGCAAAGAAGAATATGATGATCGCTAATAATGCGGTGAAGGTCAGTGCGAAATTAAGGTTTAAAGCCGCAACGACTCCGCGGTAATTCATAAATGTAAGTGCTGCAATAACGAGCAATGTCACCGGGAATGTCTGTATTTCCGGGAATATTGATTGTGCGATGGATGCTACGACAATAGCGTCGGCTGCTTCCAGAGCAATGAACTCCATGTATACTGCAAGACCTACAAGAGCTGCAGCACCAGGTCCGACAAACAATCTTGCCCAATCATATGGTCCACCTGCAAGTTTGGTGGATGATCCTAATTCACTAGCACATAAAGAAACCATTACGTACATGGTACCGGCAACCAGCATTGCAAAGAGGGCTCCAAGTATACCACCTTTTGCAACTGTGAAGTTCCAACCCATGTATTCACCTACCAGAACGATACCGACACCCAATGCCCATACATGGTATGGACGCAGTGTCTTTATCAGACCAGCAGATTCAGAACTCGTATTTCCAGACATATAATTCTCCATAACAAATCATTTTGAGACTTTACTGGCATCTAACATCATCCAACCGATCAGAGCGAAGCAGGTCAGATAGATGATCCCATTGATAATAGTCCATGTATCCATTTTTCTACACCTTTACTTTTCTAGCAATTAATTTTTGTAATCGACAATGAAATCCCTTTAAGGATAGATTACGTTTAGTTTGCTGAATTTCTGCCACAAATAACATTATTACTTATATATTTTTTGCTATAACGGTAACCGGAATGACGTGTCTTAGGAAATATTATAAATATATTTTGTTTTTTTGCATATAAGTGTTAGTTAATGTATATATAAAAAAATGCCGACTTTAAATAAAATCACATGGCATTAGCTTTGACAAAAATCAAGTATATATATTTTGTGTAACGCCCAGCAAAATTTTTTACAAACGTTGCGAAATGATGCCGCACAACAACACAAGAGTCTGTATGTTATTCTAAAAACATATGCATATTATCAAAATTTCATCAAAACGAGCTTCAATATCCAGACTTTTGGGTAATTCAGGAAACGCATGATTTGGCTCGAAAATATCAAGAACACTAATATGTAGGTTAAATTGGAATGTTCTGCAAGTTCTTTCTACAATATCTTATGACCTTAAGTTTATTCTCGTGTGGTTCCTTGTGTGTTGGCCATGATTTTAATACAGTAGCATAGCTCCTGCTGTTGTATCAGGATATAATTCTAATGCATTAGTATGGTATGGGCTTGTAGTACTACATTTCAGAATTATTATATTATGTCCATGCGCGGTTTAGCAAGATACAAGAAATGATGTTGTTGCTGAAATGAATATTTCTATCATTATAGATTCCCACTATAAGCAGGATCAGAAGTGCTTTCAGAATCAAGTGATATAAATCCTGCACACCATCACATAAGTAATTGAATGCGCAGTAAAAAATGCCGTAGCAGAAAAGAAAAAAGAGTGCCAGCAGATCCTGCCGGCAAAAAGGATCTTGTAAAGATCTTAGTCTTAGAATGTAAGACCGAAGTCTTCGAGTTTCTTCCTTGCACCCTCATATACCTTGACGTACTCGTCGGTTGGTGTGACGGTTGCAATGTCGTAGCAGTCCTGGAATCTCTTACCCTGAGGTGCTGTTGCGTAGTCGCCTTCATATGATGAGACGATATTGTTGATCACAGCGTTTACGGAGTCGATGTCCATACCTGCTGTTGCACGTGCGACTTCTCCCATCATCCTTGCTTCCATACCGGTTGTCTTGTCAGTGATGACACCCTTTGCAGCTGCGACACCTGAGAGGATCTCACGGCCGGATGCTGTGTCAGTTACGGACTGTGCTGCTGCTTCGAGGAGGCACATCTCGGTACATGGACCTGCACATGGATAGTACTGGTTACCGGTCATAAGGTCTGTGAACTCACTGATGGTTGCACATGCCCATCCAGCGATCTGGAGGGTTTCTCTGGTGTTGGTGGATCCCCATCTGATGTGGACAGGACCATCAAGGTGCCAGCTTGCACTGCTCATTACCATGGAGTTAAGGCTAGTTGCAACGTCTACAATGGTTGTTTCCTCAATACCACCAGCGTATCCGCCGAAGATAGGCATCTGTTCGTCCATGATGATGTCGCTGTTACCCTTGTAGTGTGCGATAACTGCAATTGCATCGAGGTCGATCTTAAGCTCGTTGAGCTGTGATACTTCGTGGCTGTCACTTGTTACCTGACCACCGACACAGTCTGAAGCAATGTTTCCCTGTGCGGAAAGTGAGGTCTCAGGTCCCTAAACAGCCATACCAGGTCTGCCAGCCATTGCTGCTGCATTCTTGATAAGTCTTGTTTCGGACTTTGCTGCGAGGATCTCGTATGGGCTGCCTGGTATAGGTGGCTTACCACGTACTGAGGTCATTACACCGTTAACGATAGTGTCGACTTCCTTCTCGAGTGCATAGCTCATGTGAAGTGGAACGAATACATCTTCGGAAATTGGTGATCCGGTTGGACCGCCCTGTACTATAGGCTTTCTCTTGTCGCCTACTGTCCTCTTCTTCATCTGTACTGAATCTCTGCCGGTACCGAGCTGGAATGCTGGCATTGGGTTGTTGATAGCGTCCCAGATCTCGTCCTCTGTATATTTGACGATCCTCTTTGTGTCGGTACAGTAGATACCACAGTCAAGGAGCATCTCGAAACCTGCCTTGAAGAGTCTCTCCATCTGATCCTTGTCGGTTGGAACGGTCTCGGTGCCGAAGTCAAGGTTGTATTTCTGCTTGAGTTCCATTGCCTTCATTGGAATGGTCATCAGATCCCAGTCATCCTGGGTAGCTTTCTCACCCTTCTGTGCACGGTCATAGAAATCAAAGCAAGTTACTGATTTTGTGAATGTCATTTTAATTTCCCCTAATTTATGCGCTCATAAGCTCAAGTGCTACTCTTGCTGCCTCTGCTGCGTTTTCGGCTGTGCCGTCTGCACCGCACTCAGCGATCCATTCATCTGTGACTGGTGCGCCACCGAACATGATCTTGACAGAATCTCTGAGGTTCTCTTCTTCAAGTAACCTTACTACATCTTTCTGGCCGAGCATTGATGTTGTCATCAGTGCGGAACCGACAAGGAGCATTTTCTTACCCTTGTTCTTTGCAATTGCTTCTACTACATCCTCATTTGGAATATCTGTTCCAAGATCCATGATCTCAAAGCCGTTTGCACCGAGCATTGTTGTAACAAGACGGTGGCCGATATCGTGAATATCTCCTTCCTGTACGAATGTTACAGCGGTTCCGACACCTTCGTCTTCGCCCTTCTCCTCAGCGAGGATTGGCTCAAGGATCTCCATTGCAGCTTTCATTGCCTTTGCAGACATCATGATCTGTGGAAGATAGATTGTTGCTGCTTCGAAGTTGTCTCCTACGATCTTCATTCCAGGTGCAAGTGCTTCGTTGATAATGTCGAAGGCAGATATTCCTGCGTCGAGAGCTTCCTGCGTTATTGCTGGACATCCGTTAATGTCCTGGTTTACTATTGCATCTTTAAGTTTGTCAAAAAGTTCCTGATTTCCCATTTTCATCACCTTTTTAATAGCAGTTTTACAGCCCGATCGGAAAGTCTTGTTTTCCCGAAAGGTCGTTTGTCCTGTTCAACTGCAAATAATCCTTGCGAATACTCGTATTTAAGCTTTTCTAAATTGAAACCAATGTATTTATACTTATAAATCCATATCAACAGACATGGTAAAAACAGAAATGATTCCCATTCAAAAAAAATTGACTCATCAGGAACTCAACAAAAGGATACGATATATTGAGACGTTGATCAAAGTACTGGATCGTTTATACTTTATCCGATATAGATATATGGGAGACTCCGTGGAGGAGGCTGCAACCAAGGTAGGAGTTACTAAGAAGGTTGCATATGTGTGGCAAAAACGATGGAATAAGGACGGTTATGCAGGATTATTACCTCGGCATGGCGGTGGCAGACCTTCTAAACTAAGCGAAGACCAGAGGAATGATCTGAAGTTATATATGAGGGTGCAAAAGAACTGGACAACTGCCCGGGTTGCCGGCCTGATCAAAGAGAAATTTGGAGTGGAGTATTCATTAAAACAAGTTAGGATTATTCTTAAGTCCCTTGATTAAAAGATTACTTTATTTTGTTCTTTTCCCCATATTTTCTTTTTTTCTGTACTTATGTAGGTATATAAACAAGTTACAACAATAGCTTTATATAATATGCACCTAAATCGGAAATAACTGTTCTTTTTGAATATTATTTTCACCGTTTAAGGTCATTTTTGTTACAAATTTGCGTGGTTTCATTAAGTATAATTCTTGCCGGAAGGATTCTTCCGCTTCGTTCAGTGCCGTGTCAGGGCACATGAGAGTACTTTGAGTTAAACTTATGTGTATGACGCCTATTTGATACATCCATCTGAAGATCGATATTACTTATTATTACAACTTAAAGAGCGAAAATAATGAAAATGGATGCAAGATGTACGTATTGCCTTCTTTCCAGAGTGCACTATGAAGCACAGCTTTCAACCAATGACACTGAGCTGATACACAAGACCATGCTGGCAGGGATCGATGTGCTCAAAGAGACCTATAAGCCCGGGGTGCCTGCAGGGGTGGTATCAACAGCCATCCACAGGAAAGCTTATGAGGTTCTCAATGACGAAGACCCCTATTTTGAGCTCAGGCAATTGAGCAACCGGATCGCTGAAAAAGTGTATCCGTACGCCCATTCCCTGGTACATGATGGTGATCCGACAGATGAGGAGATGTTCAGAAGGGCAGTACTCGCATCGGTCATAGGAAACTTCTTTGATTTCGGCATCATGGGCTTTGACGTCGGAGAAGATGTTTTTGATGAGACCTTTGCAGAGATATTCAGAACAGGTCT
Source organism: Methanococcoides sp. NM1 (assembly GCF_900774285.1). Lineage (NCBI taxonomy): Archaea > Methanobacteriati > Methanobacteriota > Methanomicrobia > Methanosarcinales > Methanosarcinaceae > Methanococcoides > Methanococcoides sp. NM1. The sequence goes on along the minus strand of NZ_CAAGTW010000002.1, from coordinate 202,170 downwards.
TGATGTGGATGATACCTCCGAGATGTTCGGAATGCTTGATGATGTTGTGTATGTGGTTGACAATTGCGGCGAGATCATCCTTGATACACTTGTTTTTGATATTATCAGGAAAGTTGGTGGCAAGATCACACTTGTAGTACGCGGTGCCCCTATGCTTACTGATGTTACAATGGAGAATGTTCGGGAGCTGGAGCTGGACAAGAAAGTGGATCGTGTACTGACCACTGGCTCAAATGCTGTAGGCGTCTGCTTTGAGGAAGCACCTGCTGAATTCATCGATGCTCTTGGGAAGGCAAGTCTTATCATAAGTAAAGGTATGGCCAACTATGAGACCATGTCCGAAAGGAATTTTGGACCAATTGCATACCTGCTTCGTACCAAATGCGAAGCTGTAGCAGAAGACATGGGTCTTGAAATGGGATATTCCGTTGCAAAGCTCGTGAGATGAGGTCTGGAAGATTGTGTGAAAGTAGTTATCTATTATTAGAACATATTAATGCGTAATCTAAAGCATATGAATAAGTTCAAAATACTTTCACCGATGGTCTGACGTACCATCACAATAATATCAATAACAGGTGCAAATATGTGCGAACTGAATGCAATAGTTATCAACGGCGATGAAAGGGAATTGGTTATGGAATCAGTCACTAAAATGGTGGTTGATGGAGATTCCATAGAACTTACTGGAATATTCGGGGAAAAGGCGATCATCTTTGGTACAATAAAAGAGGTCGATTTTTCAAAAGGGGAAACGATAATTATTGGAAATTGAATTAACAGGAACATGAGGAGCCACATCGGTGGTTAAGTATGGTCTTTGCTACGGATGATCTTTATCTTCGTGGGTCCACGTGTGCTCCGGGTGTCAAATTATTACTGTTCATACTGATATACTATAGAGAATTGTGTCAAATTCGTAATGGAAGGTACATTAAATGACAAAAGCTAAAGTTGCAATAAATGGATATGGAACTATCGGCAAAAGAGTGGCAGATGCTGTAATGCTTCAGGATGATATGGAGGTCATCGGTATTGCAAAGACACGCCCTAACTTTGAGACTGCAATGGCACAGGAGAAAGGATATGCCATCTATACTCTTGCTGACAGGGTAGAAGCAATGGAAAAGGAAGGCATTGAAGTTACAGGTACAGTTGAGGATATGATAGAAGCAGCTGATCTTGTAGTTGACTGTACTCCTGGTAAAGTGGGTGCTACCAACAAAGAGCTTTACGAAAAAGCAGGTGTTAAGGCTATCTGGCAGGGTGGCGAAGCCCATGAACTTGCAGGATGCTCCTTTAATGCTGAAACTAACTACGAAGAAGCACTTGGCAAGGACTTTGTCAGGGTAGTATCATGTAACACCACAGGCCTTTGTCGTGTCATCTCACCACTTGATAAGGAATTTGGCGTAAAGAAGGCCCGTGTCACACTTATGAGGAGATCTGCTGATCCGGGTGACATTAAGCACGGTCCTATCAATGCGATCATTCCAAACCCCATCAAATTACCATCTCACCACGGTCCCGATGTAAAGACCGTCATACCTAACGTTGACATTGTGACCACAGCTGTCAAGCTTCCTACAACACTGATGCACATGCATACGATCAACCTTGAGCTTGAGAAGGAATGTACTGCAGAGGACGTTGAGAGCATTCTTGCAGAACAGAGTCGTGTCAGGTTCGTAGGTCAGGGAATTACTTCCACAGCTGAGATCATGGAGCTTGCAAAGGATCTTGGCAGACCAAGGGGTGACATGTGGGAGAACTGCATATGGAATGAATCCATCACAATGTATGAAGGAGAACTCTATTTCTTCCAGGCGATCCACCAGGAATCAGATGTCATACCTGAGAATGTGGATGCTATTCGTGCAATGATGGAACTTGAAAGCGATGGACAGAAGTCCATTGTTGAAACGAACAGTAAAATGGGCATCTGATCTGCCCATCATTTTTTCTATCTAATATGAAAACTTACTCATGGGCGCTGGAATTCTGTGATCTCCTGTCAGATGCTGCCGCAAATGCAATTTCCGATCTGGTCGATACCTCTGAGGCCTTCGAAACGGTCTATGTGGGTGCCGATGGTACCGATACCAAACTAATTGATGATGTTTCAGAAAAAGCCATACTTAAGACCCTGAGAAAAGATGGTCGTTCAATGAGGATCTTAAGTGAGGAATTCGGAGAGATCAAACTGGGTGAAGATCCTGAATTTTCTATAATTCTGGATCCTCTTGATGGCACATACAATGTTGCCAATGGTATTCCTGCCTACAGCATTTCCATCGCTATCGGTGAGCCGGATCTTTCTTCTGTTTATTTCGGATATGTGAGGAACCTTGCAAATGGTGATGTTTTCCATGCCGGGTTGGGAGAGGGAGCATATTTTAATGGTAAAAAGATCACCCCTTCCGGGAATTCTGTCCTGAACAATTTCTGCATAAGTCTCTATGGCTATCGCAGGAATGTGGAAAGAACAGTAGGCCTTTGTAAGAACGTTCGCAGGATCAGGATATTTGGAAGTGTGGCTTTGGAATTATGCTATGTGGCAGCAGGCAGGCTTGATGCATTCGTCGATGTTCGCGGTTCCTTGCGTCTTGTGGACATTGCTGCCGGAAAGTTGATCATCGAAGAAGCCGGAGGCAAGGTCACTGATGGCGAAGGCTCCCCTCTTAAGCTCAGGGGCAGTGTAATAAATCCATTTTATATGGTAGCTTCGAACGGACATGCGCATTCTGAGATATTGAAGCTTATTAGGAGGTAATACTATGACCCTCAAAAAGATCGGGATCGTATCGCGGTGTGACCATGAAGATGCACTTGAGATGGTCAGGGAGATCGTGGAACACTTCAAATCAAAAGTTGACATCGCTATCACTTCGAAAACAGCCGACCCTCTTGATCTGCATGATGTGGAAATCACCCCTGTGGAGGAAATGAGGGAAAAAGGTGTCGAACTTCTTATTTCCGTAGGAGGGGATGGTACCGTACTTCGCAATATTGCCCGTATGGAAGATCCGCTTCCAATATTAGGCATAAACATGGGAACACTGGGATTTCTTGTGGATGTAAATCCTTCAGAGGCCATTGAGACCATTGAAAAAGTGCTAAAGGGCTTCAAGTACAGTGAACGTTCCCGCCTTTCCGTCAAGCTCAACGGGGAAAAAATACCACCTGCAACCAATGAAGTTGTGCTTACAACTGCAAGACCTGCAAAGATACTGACCTTCAGGATCACTATCGATGATCGAAAAGTAGAAGATATACGTGCTGATGGTGTTGTCATCGCCACTCCTACCGGTTCTACTGCATATGCAATGAGTGCGGGCGGACCTATCATCGATCCGAACGTCAATGCAACGCTTATTGTGCCCCTTGCACCTTTCAAGTTATCTTCAAGACCCTGGGTCGTTCCTGCGGATAGTCTTATCAAGGTCAAGATGATCACCCCTGAAAAGGAAGCAGCCCTTGTAGTTGACGGACAGTACACTCATAATATACAGGAGAATGATGTCGTCACACTGACAATGTCTAATTTCCCTGCAAGGTTTGTAGAAATCTCTACAAGCGGGTTTTATGAGAGGGTACAGAGCAAGCTTAGATGATGGAAAATTAGGTTCAAAACCTACATATTTATATATTGCTTCCTCAAACAACGAATGGGAATCAATACTATGTCAAACACTGATGATTATTCCAAAAATGAACTTATGAACTTCATCGATATGAAACCTCTTGACATCGAGATATGTGATGTGACATTGAGGGACGGTGAACAGACTCCAGGCGTAGCTTTCACAAAGGAAGAAAAGATCGACCTTGCAACGGAGCTTGACGCTATAGGCGTCGAGGTTATCGAAGCTGGATTTCCTGTTGTCTCCAGTTCTGAAAAAGAGATCGTCAAAGAGATCAGCAATTTGGGACTTGATTCAAATATTTGCTGTCTTGCACGCTCTGTAATAAGTGATGTTGACGCGGCGATCGATTGTGATGTTGATATTGTTAGTATTTTTATTGCAATGTCAGACCTTCACTTAAAGTTCAAATACCACAAAAGCTGTGCAGATGTGTTTAGCTGTGCAATGAATAGTATCGAGCATGCAAAAGATCATGGCCTTAAGGTCAGGTTCGCAGCAGAGGATGGCACCAGGACCGATGTGGAAATTCTCAAAAAAGCGTTCATAGCAGCAGAAGATTATAAAGTGGATTATGTGAGTATCGCAGATACTATTGGCATTTTAAGCCCTGCAACTACTCATTATCTTGTGTCTGAGATCGATAAAGTGGTCAATACACCTATTTGCATCCACTGCCACGATGACCTTGGAATGGCAACTGCAAACACTCTTGTAGCTGCAGAAGCCGGTGCAAAGCAGCTGCATACCACGGTCAATGGTATTGGAGAAAGGGCAGGCAATGCTTCCCTTGAAGAGTTGCTTGTTGCATTAAGGGTGCAACATGGAATTGAAAGATATGATACTACAAAGCTTACCGGCATCTCAAATAAGGTCCAGGAATATTCCGGATTGCCGATCGCAGTGAATAAGTCCGTAGTTGGCAAACATGCTTTTACTCATGAGTCAGGCATTCATGTAATGGCAATTTTGGAAGAACCACGGACCTATGAACTCTTTAGTCCTGAAATGGTAGGTGGAAAGCGTAATCTTATAGTAGGCAAGCACACTGGTAAAAAGGCGCTTAAAGGAATAGTGCAGAATCTTGGATATAGCTTAGACCATGATGAGCTCTGCGATCTTATTCTTAAAGTAAAGAACTGTACTGAGGTTAAAAAAGGATTATCTCGTGAAAGGCTGGAAACTCTTATTAAAACTGTTCAATCCCATAAGGAATAAATTGGTTTAATGTTTCCAGAATATCGATCAAAGTTTTAATAATTTTAGAAACTGCATGTAAAATCATTTGCATGCAGAATATTTATGGCTGTATAGCCACATGGGACTTTAAATTGATGTGAATCTTTTTTGCTTTATTCTTTCATTCTCTTCCTCATCGTGATAGTTCATCCGGTTGTTCTCAAGTATTACAACATAATCGGACGAGTTGCGTAGAGCTGTTGAGAATCCAGGTTCAACACCAAAGATGATGGTTTCCTTCCCATGTTCGTTGGCCTTGCTTAGAAGTGGTTTGAAATCAGCATCTCTTGTTACCAGTGCAATTGTATCAATTGTAGGGTTATATACAAGCTCCATTCCTTCTACTGCAAGACGTACATCAACATCGCTGGAGCAGATGATAGGCTCAAAACCATTATTCTCGATTGCCTCTACAAGTTTATCCGATGCATACTGGTTCAGGAATACCCTGCCGATCTTGACATTGCCATATTCTTTTAACACATCGCGTATCTCTTCAAGGTTCACATTAAATTCCTTGCGTAGTACATTCGGGCCGTCAACAAGGAGCCCTATACGTCTCCTGTCGGTTTCCTTTTTTGTACTAAGATATTTGACAATGGAATTAAATCCTGTTTTAACGTTCTGCATGCTTCCCTCAATTCTATTATTAATATAATAAATTCCCTAATCGATTATAATGATTATGTTATCTGGGCATTGCAGTATCCAAGAACTTGGATCACACCTGGATTACAAGTGATCGATCTAAATTGCAATATGTCCCTCCATCCCTTCCTTTTAAGAAATGAGCAACTATTATTTAGAATCTCCGCTTGACACTATTAACTGTACCAAATGGAAATTGAGAATATGTATTTGATAACGATATACAAAGGTACTATTTTCTGATCGGATAGGTTCGATCAAAATTAACCCTTTGCCAGCAAATAAAGATTATTCTTTATCCACAAGTTCTGCATCCTCAATTACAACATTTGCAGTGTACTCATCACGTTCGACAAGCTTGAACTTATTGATCTTTATCTTTTTCCCGAACATAGGCGCATCGGTAACAAAGCTCTCGAATTCGCCACCCTCACCTGCAATGTTCAGACCGATTTTCTCGTTAAGCTTCACAAGCTTATCCACATCACTGCCAAATATGGTCTTGCCGACCCAGTTGCTGTTCAGACCATACGCTGCAATGCTGCTGAAGATGAATTCAAATCCCTTTTCCAGCAGCTCCCTCATCTCCTGTTCCTGATCGATATGCCAGAGCGGAGAGAACGACTCAAGTCCCAGTTCCGTGCAGACCTTCTCGATCCGGTCCTTCTGGTAATTGGAATATAATGCACCGGTCACAATTCCCTCAATGCCGAATTCTTCCTGCGCCTCTATGATAGCGTTCTTGAGATCTTCAAGCTCAAGTTCCTTCTCACCCTGCGTGAAGGTCTCCAGTAAAGGTAGTTCCATAGCCTCTGCCTGCAGTCTTGCCAAGTCGATATTGGGAGTGTGGAACATGTAAGAATCAGGGTTCCTGCTCTTTATGGTTATCAGGCATTCGATGGGATATCCCCTCTCCTGCATAATATGCAATGCATAGTTCGAATCTTTTCCTGAACTGAAAAGAACACCTAGTTTCACTCTATCAGTCTCCTTCAAAAACTATTGATATATTCGGTCTTGTTACTAAAACCAGCTCTCTTTGCCAGTTTTTTCAATGCCTGGTCGAAACGGCTCCCATATTGAGCAGCTTTTTTACTGCGCTTTGTAATCGCTTCTGACAACCCGAGTTCCTCGCCTGCCCTGCGCAAAACCACTTTGTTCATGTCATCAGACATCTTGAACTTTTCCGGGATAGCCAGTGAATACTCCACAAACTTCTCATCAAGATATGGAAGACGCAGCACAGTTCCTGTAAACGCTGCAACAGTGTCATCTCTGTATGTGTTCACCTCATGCATCTCAAGGATATCCCTCAAACAATCCTGGTTTATGTTCCCGGACTGCTTGTAACGGTTGTATCCTGCGAAAAGCTCATCTGCACCGGCACCTGCAAAAAGGACATTGATGCCATCCTTCTTTGCTGCAACGCTTGCAGCATACATGGTCATGGCAACACCGGTTTTGGGGACACTGGCATCCTCTATAAGAGGTACGACGACCTTAAGGTGCTCTTCAACCGTCTCAAGGTCGATCTCATGGACCTTCAGTTCAAATCCAAGTTCTTCGGCTATCCTTTTAGCACATATTATATCCGGCGAAGAAGTAACACCTGAAAGACCAACCGTATAGCAGATAACAGAAACACCCTTTGCTTCGGCTGCGTCCTTACAGATGGATGCAAGGATAGTAGAATCGATACCTCCGGAGAACATGACACCGAAGTTCTCATCGGGAACACGTATTGAAACTGCATCTTTCAGCAATTTCAGCAATTCGTCGCGAACATCATCCTCTGACCCCTCAACCTCAGTAAGTTCGGAAAGGAACTCACGATCGTGCAGCGTAATTGTGTTGTCCTCGAGGTCATAGCATAATATTTGCCGGGGAGAAAGTTCTTTTACTTCCCTGTAACCTGCTTTTTCAAGGAACTTCTTCTCTGAAGCAAAAGCAAAACCTCCGGAGAGATCATACCAGAGAGGTCTGACACCTATGAGATCCCTGGCAATATACACTTTGTCATCCACCTTACAGCCAAATGCATAAACACCTCGCAGCTGACGAAGTGATGTGTCAAGAAAGGAGAGAGTTTCCGATTCATTTAACTTATCGGCAGCTACTTTATTAAACAAAATTTCAAGGAACAGAACAAGAAGATCAGCATCGTTCCTGATAGCACCTGCAACATCATTTCCGTAACTTTCAGACAGATGTTTCCAGTTATAAAGATCAGCATCACAAACAGTTATGATATCCTTTGTAGATGATGAAAGATCCATCATTGAGGGAGTTATTGCAGGAATTAGTGAAGGAACCATTACAGGATCAAAGAAAGTTATCAGGGAACCATCAGAAAACATGTCCGGGACCTCCAATCCGGATGAGAAACTAAGAACTTCATCCTTTGTGTAGATAAGAGCATCATAGTTTCCGCGCTTTTTCATCTCCCTGAAAATAGCACCGGAATCGATTCCCGTATTATCTGTGTTAAAATAACCTGCGATCCTGCCCATTATTTGGAAGAACCTGTCAACCATATATCTATGTATCGGATACATTAGCAGACATAAAAAAGCAAAAGACAAGGAGATAAAACGGGAAATTCAAATGAATATACAAAAATATATAGCCCATGCAACTCTTTTTAAACCAGTAATTTAAGGATCATAGGCTCGTTCCGGTCTTACTACCATCAAAAAAGGAATGTGATGAGGACTAAGGAGAGATATTTCTGAAAAAACTATTCGAAAAACTTGGCGTGGGTTCCGAAGATGCGGTCCTGATGATGGACCGCTATTTTGAAGAGAAGGAGAGGGGGCACACCCCTGAGGAAGCCATGCGTGAGGCAAGTAAGAAGATAGGAAAGGCGATCATCACCTCATGCCTCACAACACTCTTTGGATTCTCAACATTGATAGCATCCCCATTATCGATGAACAGCAATTTTGGTGTGGTCACTTGATCGATGTTGCACTGGCACTCATTACTACATTCATTGTATTCCCACCAGCACTCGTCTACCTTGACAGCTGGAGGGACAAAAGACTGGGAATTGCAATGCCCGAAACCAATGAAGTATATTGACCACTGAATATATATTCTAAGCCTGCCCTATTAATTTGAAAGATGCCTGTGCGTCCAAAGCATCCAAATTGATTTTTGGCATGCCTAAAAACAGATAGATTTTTATCTTTTTATTCATAAATAAGAATGGAGTCGTCTTTGATGGAAGAGAAAGAAAGAACAATAGAACAACTGTTCAATCTTGGCTTCCACGCAGAATATCCGGAAGAAAAAGTAGAATATTATTCTGCAATACTCGAATCCGATTCCAGAGATCCTCTTTTGTGGAAGGAGGAAGCTGTAGCACTGGTCTGGACAAACACCGGGATCGCTTACTGTGACCTCAGTGAATATCAGAAAGCCGTTTACTGTTTTGAAAAAGCATTAGAACTTGATTCCCTTAATCCCGATATATGGTACAACAAAGGAATTGCACACTCATATCTCGGTAACCATAGAGAGTCGGTCAAATCCTATACGAAAGCCCTCGAGGTCGATCCTAAATATGATAATGCATGGATAAATAAAGGAATGCTCCATGACATACTGGGAGAGTATGAGGAAGCCATCAAATGTTATGAGCATGTCCATGTCACAATGGAGATCGATCCAAAATATGCTCTTGCATGGAATAAGAAAGGTATTGCATATTACCATCTTCGCAAATATGCGGAAGCTATTACCTGCTTTGCAAAAGTTCTCAACATGGATCCGGACTATGAAGATGCAAAGAACAATATGGCAAATGCAATGAAAAAGCTAAAAGGCGCTGGTGAGCAATAAACGATAAATAACTTCAAACAGTAATTTCATTAATAACATTGCCCTATAAAAAGAACTTGATCGCAAGAGGGATCAATTATTTTCAATGAACTAAAAGACACGATCAGAATCTCGGTTTTGCCGCTTGCAAAGAACATTCCTATCTCACCAAATATCCTGACCATCATAGGACTTCTTATCAGTGGCATTGCAGCCCTTGAGTTTGCCATAGGTGAGCTCACCATGGGTGCGATCTTCATTATGCTAAGCGGTATCTTCGATGTCCTTGACGGTGCAGTCGCAAGAGCCTCTGGAAATATCACACCATTTGGAGGTGTGCTGGATTCGGTCTGTGACAGGTATGCGGATGCTGTCATCTTTGCAGGCATCATTTACGGCTCGGTGAACGGGAGCATTTATCAGACCACACTGTTGCAGGCACCGTTGTGGTTATGGTGTATTCTCGCATTGATCGGCTCATACATGGTCAGCTATACGCGTGCCAGAGCAGAAGCCGCAGGATCTACTTCGATGAACGTAGGAGTTGCAGAGAGAGCTGAAAGGCTTATTATACTGGTAGTGGGAGCTATCACAGGATATATTTTAATTGCAGTAGCCGTTATAGCAGTACTTGCACACCTGACCCTTGTACAAAGGATATGGAATGCAAAACAAACATTATAACTTAAAATTGGATGTTAAAGCGATATTTTTAATTGCTTGATAACCATTATATCCCTAATCACATTATAGCAAAAACAGAGGATCAAAATGCAATATCGTGCAGAAGTAACAATCGAGCTTAAGCCGGGAATGCTCGACCCGGAAGGTACCACCATTAAAAGGGCATTGGAGCACCTTGGATATCACACTAACGAACTGAGGACATCAAAGAGATATATCATTGACCTTGAGGAAGAGTCCAGTGAACTGGCAGAAAAGAAGGTTGATGAGATGTGCCAGAAACTTATCGCAAACCCGATCATACACAATTACACCATCGACATGAGGGAAGCTTAAATGACAATAGCCATCATTCAGTTTGGTGGAAGCAATTGTGATCTTGATGTTTTGCACGTACTGAAAGACGTTGTCGGTGTGGATGCAGAACTTGTATGGTACAAGGAGCATGACCTTGACAGGTTCGAAGGTGCAGTGATACCCGGAGGCTTCTCCTATGGTGACTACCTGCGCGCAGGTGCTATCGCATCACGCACACCGATCATGGATTCCGTCAAGAAGATGGCAGATGAGGGTAAGCCGGTAATGGGTATTTGTAACGGTTTCCAGATACTCACTGAATCAGGACTGCTCAATGGTGCCCTTGCAACCAACATGTACCCGAAGTTCAGATGTGAAGGGACCTACCTGAGAGTAGAGACCACGGACTCACCATTTACTTCCGCTTTCAAGGAAGGCGAAGTTATCCGGATACCCATAGCCCATATGGAAGGTAATTTCTATGCTGATGAGCAGACCCTTTCAAATATGGAAGATGAAAAGCTTGTAGCTTTCAGGTATGTGGATAAAGATGGTAATGTAGCCGATGAAGTAAACCCCAATGGCTCACAGGAGAACATTGCAGGCATACTGAGCGGAAAAAGGAATGTAATGGGACTTATGCCCCATCCGGAAAGAGCATCTGAATCTATCCTTGGCTCCGATGATGGTGTCAGGATGTTCCAATCAATGGTGGAGTATATTAACAACAGGTAATATTACCTGAATATACTCACTTTTTTCATTCATTTTAATTTAATTATAGTCTAGGCTAGTTTATCCCATTCCATTAGATTTTACTCTAGCCTCTCTCATTCCATTCGACTTTAGTATAGTCTATTATACTCTGGCCTAGCTATTCTATTAATGTGACATCTATAGAGCTGACAGCATTTGGTCTATTCTTTATTTATCCGATCAGCCTTATTTTTCAACGATATTCTGTGCGGTCTTCCAGGAATGCCTGACGATATCCGGCAGGGAACCGTGCTCATCATACCAATCCTTCAGGAACTGTTTGGTCTTTGGATCAGAGGGATATCCACTTCCAAAATCCACACCGATATCTTTTTTAAGCTCTTCAATAAGTTCATCGCGCCTGACCTTCGCTACAATAGATGCTGCAGATACCACCGGGAAAAGATCATCGGCTCCATGTTTTGAAACGATAGTGGGAGCTACGCCATCAGGGTGATTCTTCAAATAACCTTCAAGAAGACGTTTGCCAAATCGTTCCTCTTTTACATCCGCCGCATCAACATAGATCTCATCACCCGGAAGATTCTCGATCACATTCCCAAAGCCAAGGACCATGATCTCGTTCATGGTCATCAGTTTGCGAAGCTCATCTATCTGGTCAGGGGATACTTCAAAAACAAAATAATCATCTGCATACTTCTTGATCTGGGACGCGAGATGCACTCTCTTTTTTGGTGAAAGTTTCTTGGAATCGGCAACCCCAAGATTCTTAAGAGCATTGCTTTTACTCTTATCAATTCTCACACCACCAATGCACATCGGACCTATTACAGGGCCTTTTCCAGCTTCATCAATTCCCACGATCTTCATTGAAATCTCCCATCATTGTAATTGTCCTGCTTAAACAGAACAACTACTCATACGAACAGGGTGAATATAAGATAACCGACAGTGATCATGACTATTGAGTGTTTCAGTCCTGAAAGCACATTGCCTTCACCCATTGCTCCTGCCATGAGCCCGGAGCTTAATCCCTGAAGAAGAGAAGCATGCAGGAACAAACGGGTGTATGCTTCAAGGTCAAAATTCCCAAGGAATCCGCCGCCCTGTGTTCCTGCTTCAGCCATCTTTTCACCGGCATTTGCCATCTCGGTCAGGAAGGTCGTAGAGATAACATAGATGACTCCAACGAACACGAAGAAAGCAATATAAATAATGACTATGTAGATCATCATGTTCATTGAGCGCTCATGTTTCATGGACTGTTCTGATGCTGCATCACGTGCTGCTACCAGAAGCACTTCACCCACATCACCACTTGATTCATTGGCTCTTGTAATAAGGGTCATCGAACGTGCTATAACATGAGTTCGATGCCTGTTGGCAAACCTGATGAGGGAATCATTGACATTCATTCCCCAGAAGGTGTCCTTCCAGATCTTGTGGATCTCTTTACCAAGGTTTCCTTTACTGGAAGCTTTCATAAGTTTTATGGAATCACGAAGAGTCATTCCGGTCTCATTAGTGCTTGCAAGTTTTTTTAAGAAATCAGGGAACTGTTTCTCAAGGCTTTTCTTCCTATGGGATTTAACCTCATGGAAAATAGCAAGAGGAACTATTACAAGGAAAAGACCAAGTACAATATAATCATCAATAAAAGCAACCACCTGTGATGTTGTCTGAAGATCTCCTTTATTCAACCAGAAGGGGATAAAAATAACCAGAAATGCAAGTGGTAATGTAACAGCAAGGGTATAAAGAGGTTTATTCATCAGTGGTTTGATCGGATTCTGCAAGAAACCCCTCAATGATAATGATCTTTTAGACTTTGCAAGATCCTCATACAATGCTCTCTCCCGGACCTTTTCTTCAGTCTCATCTATCAGTTCACCTGCTTCGTTATATACCGGTTCAAGATATGATGGGATCTGTGGAATACCATGATCAAGCACTATTCTGGTAGGCAGGATATCAGGTTCTCCGCTCTCGCTTGGAGTAATAATGCTGATCATCACAACAAACATCAGTGAGCCGATCGGAAGTACGGCATAGATAATGGCATATACCATGACATCTGATCCTGAACCCATCACAGCCATCATAACACCTAGTATGATGATAAAGAGGGGGCCGGCAACGAATGCAGTAACATAGGATTCTGACAGCAATGCTAGGGTCTCCAAAAATCCTTTCTGGTCTATAACTGCTTTTTGCATATACTGTTCAGACTTATCCTGGAAATAACGTGGAATGCTTCCACCACTGTCAATGCTGGTCAGCAGGTTCTGCATCAGGTCCTGAAACCTTTCTGAAGGAGTTATGTCGCTAATGTTCGAGATTGCGGTTCTCAGGTCGTGTCCGAAATAGTCCATCTCACGCAGGATGGCATCTATCTCTTTCGAAACCTCACCGTAGGTATCCTCTGAACGGGCTAACAGCCTGAATACTTCAATAATGTTCATGCCACCCTTACAAAGGGCATACATGAAAGTTACGGCATAAGGCAGATGCCTGTCGATATTTCCTTTGCGTTCACCTGCCTTGAAACCCGGGTAAAGCATAAACAATCCATAGGTAACACCTCCAAGCATTGCAGCAAAAAGAACGGTTATAAAAAGACCAATGAACAACGATTTAAATTGAAGTATCCAGGAAGTAGATGTGCTGAACTCCAGATTTGTTATAGTATCAGGAAGTCCGACCAAATTCACAACAATATATGAAAGGATAAGACCCAGAATAAGGCCAATTACACAGCAAAGCACGGAATAGAAAATCGTATTTGAGACATACATCTCATATGAAAGAGGCACACGTGCCTGGTAAAGTTGCACCTGGAGATTTGCATATTTTTCTTTCCTTGCCTGTATCCGATCACCAAGCAATGCAAAAGGAATCTTTTTAAAGATAGCGAAGTAATCATAAAACCTGTCAAAAGTGCCATTATCCTTTTTGGGTCCCCCGGATAGCTTTCGTTTGATACCGCTCAGGAATGAATCCTTTTTAGTCCCGAAAGAAAGTGAGGAGGGGCTGCTGACCTCCGTTTCAATTGAAGGTTCGATATCCTGAAGACTCTTTTGTTCTTCGACAGGATCAGCAATATCAGGAACTATTTCCTGTATTTCGCTTTCATGAACTTTTTCCTGAAATCCGTCTTCTGTCACCTTATCACTCCAAAGAACGTTATAGCAGATCAAGTTCCTTCAAGACTTTTTCCGGTGTGGATTGATAGGCATTAATAATACCAGAGATCTGCTTAAAGTCCTCAATATTATTATTGACCATATATTCCAATATACGCTGCCTGTTTGCCAATTCCCTGTTGACATCCATTGTACCCCAGCCCCTCCTCATGCGGATATCCATCAAAGCTTTTGAATCGCCTGCTCTATTGAAGACATCGGTTGAAGAATCCCACACGAACACATCATTGGTCCTGATGTTTCGTGTATTTGGATCGATGTCAATGATCTCCACCACTTTCAGATTCCTTCTGACACGCTTGCCCATGGAATAGGTCTGGGCCTGAATGCACATAATGTCCAGTGCCTGTATCATGTTACGCGGTACACTGATAGGTGGGTTCTCAAGCCTGTGGATAGCGGATGGAACAGAATCTGCATGCATTGTCGAGAAAGTTGTATGACCTGTGGACATTGCCTGGAATAGTGTCAGAGCCTCTTTACCACGAACTTCTCCGACAAGGAGATATTCTGGACGCTGACGTAATGCAGCCTTTAGAAGATCATACATATCTACAGAACCGCGATCGTCTGCTGTGAAGGAATCTCTAGTTACACCTGGGATCCAATTAGGATGAGGCAATTTCAATTCCCTTGTATCTTCAAGACTGATGATCTTAGCCTTTTCAGGAATAAACAGGGATACGGCATTCAGGGAAGAAGTCTTACCGGATGCAGTACCACCGGCATAGATCAGGCTCTTGTTGTTCTCAATGCATAGCCAAAGATATGCCATACATTCCGAAGAGAATGTTCCCCACTTCAGAAGATCTATCGGAGTGATAGGATCCTCACTGAACTTCCTGATCGTAAATGTACTACCATGGGTTGTAACACTGACACCCAGTGTCATCTGTACCCTTGAACCATCTGGCATAGTGGCATCGACCATAGGATCTGCTACTGAGATGTGCTTGCCGCTCTTCTGTGCAAGCTGGATAATGAAAGAATTAAGTTCATTTTCCTCAAAACTGATGTTAGTAGCAATGTTCTGGTAAACACGATGATAAAGGAAGATCGGCTTACTGTGACCATTACCGGAAATATCCTCTATTGAACTATCATTCATCAGGGGATCGATCTTACCGAATCTGATGAAATCACGCATAATGTAATAAAATACCTTCTCGAGCATTGCAGGAGTTATTTCGATAGCATAGTCTTTGATGATGTCACGGATCTCTTTTTCAAGCACTTCTTCCTTATCCTCATTTTCATCAATATCTTCTACCAGAAGCTCATTATGAAGACGATCCTGTATCTCTGTCAGGAAGACCTGCTCAAAGTCAGAGAGTGAAGGCTCGACCACATAATAAATGTGATCATTTCGATCCTCATTGTAAAGAATGACAATAAAAACATACGGTTCCGAGGTCCAGTAACGATCAATTTCTTCATAGTCCTCAACCCCTGTGAATTCAGAAAGGACCCCATGGACTTCCGGGTCATAAGGTTCGACCTCCTCATTCTCCCCTCTGAAGAGATTCTTTATTTTGTCGATAATGCCTATCTTTTCAGCTGGAATTCCTTCATCATCCTTAGAAACCTGTTCTTCCTGAAGGACATCTTCGGAAACACTATCTTCAACAACGTTCTCTTCGACAACATCCTCGAAGCCCTTGTTGGCTTCCTCCGAGTCAGCGATCTCTTTTCTAGTTCCCAGTTCATCGACAATATGGATATCACTGATATCTTTGTTATCAGTATTACCCTCATCTGTAAGCTCAATATGCGTCTTTGGGAACGTTTCTGTGATGGTACGCTCTTCGTGTAAAGATAAGTCGGGTCCTTCCGGATCGATGGAAACCGGTTCAAAACCATTGGAATAACCACCTATTGGTTCCCAATCCTGTATAGAGGAACCGGATTCGAGTTCCGGACGGGAAAAATTCTCAGATCTTGGTAGAAGGATATTAAGATCCTCATCAGCATCATTATCAAAACTGTTCCTTTCAGGAGGATAACCAAAACTTTTACTAGATCTGCTCCTTGGTGTTAGAATAACTGCTTCAAGGTCTTCTTCATCAATTTCATTACTGTTGTGAAATTCGGATAGGCCATCGCTAAGTTCCTCTCCTTCATTAGCCGCATCAGGGTCGTTTCCAACGACAGACTTCTGATCAGCATCTTCAATGCCATCCACCCTGTCGTTATTCAGATTTTCTTCTGCTTCTTTTGCCATTGTTACACCGCAAGGGGTCTGTGCATATGATAGCCACAGATGGTGTGATCTATTATTATGATGATAATAATCATTATACATTATTAAAGTTATTGCATTTAAATGAGTACATTACAAAGAAAATTGATGAAAAATATTAAATCAAAAGCTATACATGTTCGTTCTATTATCGGTTCAAATTGCTAATGGTCATATAATATGACCACGGAGATATCCCACATGCCAATAATTACCTTACAATATGAGGATCTGGAATCACTCACACGTTCAGACAAGGATACGATCATTGACCGTGTACCAATGATAGGTGCAGACATCGAACGTATCGAAAAAGAGTCCATAGATATTGAGTTCTTCCCTGACCGCCCTGATCTTTACAGTGTGGAAGGAGTAGCAAGGGCCATGCGCGGATTTATGAACATCGAAACCGGGCTTTGTCATTATGATGTGACACCATCGGATATTACGATAGAACTTGATGACCATATCGGGAACGTACGCCCGGTACTAGGCTGCGCAGTTGTAAGGGGAATAAACTTCACATCCAGCTCTATCAAATCCCTGATGGACCTTCAGGAATCCCTCCACTGGGGGCTTGGAAGGAACAGGAAGAAAGTTTCCATCGGTGTCCATGACATGGCAAATATCACTCCGCCATTCAAATATCAGGCAGTTGACCCGGATTACAAATTCGTACCTCTTGACTTTACAGAACCAATGACAATGGATGAGATCCTTGAGGAACATCCAAAAGGCGTACGCTTTGCCGACATCCTTGAAGGAATGGAAAAATACCCTTTGATAACTGATTCAAAGGAAAATGTCCTTTCATTCCCGCCAATTATCAATGGAACACTTACAAGAGTGGAAGAAAGCACGACAGACCTGTTCATTGATGTGACCGGACTTGGAGATGCGGTCTACACTGCGCTTAACATCGTAGTGACATCACTTGCAGAGAGAGGTGGCAAGGTCAAATCAGTGAAGATCATCTATCCTGATGGAACTGAAAAGGTCACCCCTGATATGACAGCCCGCGACCTCAAACTTCCAAGATCAGAGATCGATTCACTAATAGGTGTGGAACTTTCCAACGAGGAGATCATCAACGAGCTGGAAAGAATGGGATTCGGTGCCAGCCTTTCAGATGACGGAGAGAACTTCGACATAATGGTCCCGTCCTACAGGGCAGACATATTGCACAATTTCGACGTTATTGAGGATATTGCGATCGGATATGGCTTTGACAAGATCCAGAGCAAATTCCCAAAGAATGCCACCATTGGAAGCGCACATCCTATATCCCTGACAAGGGGAGCAATGCGAGAGATAATGGTAAGCCTTGGATATTCCGAGGTCATGCCTTTTACGCTCACCAGCCAGAAAGTGCATTTTGAATGGATGTGCCGTGAAGAGACAGAGGATGTTACTGTCTTACTTCACCCAATAAGCGAGGACCAGACAATGGTCCGTACCACTATATTGCCAAACCTCATGGAAATATTCTCCTTAAACCAGCACCACGAGCTCCCACAACGTATCTTTGAAGTCGGAGAAGTTGTTGTGAATGCAAAGAACAGGCTCCATCTTTCAGCTGCTTCAATTCATGCACAGGCAAACTTCACTGAGATCAGGGAAGTCCTGGACGCCATGATGAGAGAAAGGGATATTCCATACGAGGTAACCGAATCAACTGATTCTGCATTTATCGAAGGCAGGCGTGCTGATATCATTGTAGGTGGCAAAAAGGTCGGAGCAATGGGAGAACTCTACCCAGGAGTTATCGTCAACTTTGGTCTCGGGCAACCAGTCGTTGGTTTTGAGATCGACCTGACAGAATCAATCGAAAGTTTCCATAAGGAATGATATTAAATATTCATTCAATTTTCCCGGGAATATCCGGGAAATTCTTTTTTAAAATATCTTATTGACCTTTTCAAGCATAAGAGTGGACACTAGTCCAAATACATAGCCCGTATAATGCCCCAGAATGTTCACAATATATACCCCATCTATGATATTTTCAGGGATCAACAATGGAAGACCTACTAAGAAATAGACAAGAAAAGCATAGATAATAAAGACATAGAATATGATAGGTATCGGTGATTTTTTGATCATACCTGCTCCGCAAACTGAGTGAAGCTTCAGAGAAACACAATCAAAGAAAGGTCTATTAATGTAGGCAGTTACCAGTAAAAGCATAGAAACTGCCAGATACATGAAAATAGAAGCCTTCAAATTAAAAAGCACCAGGAACAGGTTCAAAAATATTAAAAAATAAACGAACTCGTGCCCTATTTTAGGACAATAATACTTTTTGCAATATCTATAAAAAGCAAACATCAGGTAAGCTACCAGTGCACTTACGATTCCTGAATATCCCTGAACAGGAAATGGAAGGCCTATAAAATATACCATTGAAAATGAAACAATAAATGGAAGGACAAAAGAAAATAACAAGAATGATATAATGAAAAATTTTCTATCAGTTTCAAAATTAATGATCAGAAACATGATAACCACATAAAAGACCAGGTTCTCCATCAAGTGAGAATATGAGGAATGGATATAGTTGGACAAAAAAAGTGTTTCGATCTTTGGTTCCAATGGAAAGAGAATGAAATGATCGAACTTCATATAATCCGGAAGGAAAAAAAACATCATCAAAAGAGATGGTATAAAAAGAAATAAAAGAAAAATGTCCAGATCCTTCCAGTTTACATTCAAAAAATGGAATTTACTGATCTCTTCTTTTAGTCCAATACTCATAAATGATAATGGGTCTCAAAACATTATAAGTTTTTGATAAGAACCTACATCTTGAGTAGTGCTAAAAAATAAAGTTGATAAAATACGGGCCCGCCGCGATTCGAACGCGGGTCAATGGGTCTCTTCGCGGAATAATCCACTTCGAAGCCCATGAGGATGTCCTGGCTACCCTACGGGCCCTTACAGTTTAGAATTGCGTTGTATCATTGTGATGTTTTGTATTAAACCTTTCTATCATGAAAATGAGATCATTGAGTATAATTTTGTGATCTTATTTCCCTATAAGAGACCACTGTACCATCACGGATATTAACAGTAGCACTAAACCCAGCATTTTGCTAAAATACTGTTCAAAGAAGATGCGAAGCTTATCGTATCTCAGATACATCAGACGTGAGCCGATCTGACCACCTACTAATGCTGTTAATGCCATAGCAACAAGCAGTTGAGGATCTATTTGTAAACTACCGATATGGGAGAGAAAACCGGAAAGGGATGAGAAGAAAACAACTAATGCGGATGTTGCAGGTGCACTCTTTATTCCAAATCCCAGAAGCAGCAAGACAGGAACCAGGAATGTACCGCCACCAATGCCCAGCATTCCTGCAACTGTTCCGATGAACAAGCCCAAAATGATACCGATAATGAAGCGTGCTTTCCGGCTGGCCTTCACTTCACTTTCCGTATTTCCGATCCTCTTTGAAAATATAACAATGGTACCTGCCAATGCAACTACCAGACTGAATGTGCTTAATGTTGTAGTATCAGGAACAGATTGTGAGATAAAAGCCCCAAATGGTGCAGCTATTGCAGAGGATACTATAAATGGTGCAGCTGTATGAAAATCCACCATCCTTTTTTTAATATATGTAAGAGATGCTGAAAAAGTGGTCACCACATTTAACAACAATGCAATGGCGATCGCTGTCAAAAGGTCCATTCCAAGCCAGTACAGCAAAGGAACATATATGATCGCACCACCCATTCCCAGGAACGAGAAAAGGATGGAAAGACAGAAAACAATTGCAATATAAAAAAGTGGTTCCATAAATGTATATCCACCGAAAAGATCAATCCTGTTTAATAAAGATATTCCTGAACTTCTCGACCTGCTCCCTGCTTCCCACCACAGCGATCGTATCACCGACCTTCAGCACGAAGGAAGAAGGAAGAGAGACAGTCACTGAGCCGTTTCTTTCAACACCTATGATCTTGCAGTCAAATTTATTGACAAAGTCAAGTTCCCCTATGCTATTATTGACCATACTGGAACCTTCCTTGAGCTGGAACTTTTCGATCTCTATACCTTCATAGAGTACGATCTCTTCATAAAGCTGATAGCATTCCGGACGGGTGCATTTGGATGTGATCTTGGCAAGCAGCTGACCTGATACGATGGAAAGTGAAGCTACGTAATCTGCTCCGGCCTTGTATAGCTTGTCAATGGAATTCACCGAATTTGCACGTGAGAAAATAATGCAATCAGGCTTGAGACCACGTGCCATAAGAGTTGCAAAGATGACTTCAGTATCAGTATTCAACGTAATGATCACAGTAGATGCTTTTTCAACACCCGCCTGCATGAGAACAGCTTCATCGGTCCCATCCCCAGAAACATGGTCAAAATCTACATTTGAAAATGCAGCTTCATTTTTATCGACCACGGTGAAATGAACATCGTTCTCAATAAATACTTCAACTATACGTTTGCCAACGTCGCCATAGCCAAGTACGATCAAATGTTCATTTTTTATCATCATATTGCCCCTTTTAATCGGTAAACTTACCTAATCTCTGAAGCTGTTCCCTGCTACCTACTGCAAGAATGACAGTATTATCCTTTATCACATCACCGGGATGAATGTTAAAAGTAAGCTGCCCCCCTTTCCTCAAGCCTATGATCGTAGCTCCTGTCCTTTCATGAATTTGCGCCTGTGACAGGGTTATTCCGATCAATGCACTTTTAGAGTATACAGGAAACTCGACTATGCTACATCCATCAAAGAACTCAGTGGTCCCAAAGAGCACGCCAAGGAAGGGATCAACAGCCTTCTTTGCAAAGAACCTGCCCAGTACCAGTTTGGGGGATATGACACGGTCAGCACCAGCATATTTCAGGTATTTTATCTTGGAAGCATCTTCTGCCACAGCAATTATCCTGACATCACTAACTTTTCGCGCGGTAAGAACAATGTTAGCATTTTCATTATCGGACTGGTTAGCAATGAGAAAGCGGGCAGAATTAATGTTAGCATTCTCAAGTGTGATCTCATCGCTTGGATCGCCATACATGCAGGGAATGTCCTTCCTGGATAACATACGAAGAGCATCCTCATCTTCTGATACAATCACAAAACTTGTATTTTGCTCCTTGAACTCTTCCACCAGGGTCTCCACAAGTGCATTATAGCCACAGACAATGATGTGATCTGAATACCTTTTCGGGACCTTGACAGAAAGAGGAAGCTTCATCGTTTTCTCGAACCAGGGAGTGATGACCAGTGTGATCAATATTCCAAAGAACAATGGAATGCCTGAAATCATGACTATAATGGAAAATATCTTCCCGATCATCGACTGGAAGACAATGTCACCATAACCAACTGTAGTTACAGAAGCCATAACCCAATAGATCGCATTTGCCAGATTGGCGTATTCATGCTGTCCCTCATATCTCATCAGATTCATGAAAATTACTATGTAAAGCAGGACGACGCCAATGGAAATTGCAATATAAGCTGCAATGGACGAACTCATGAATTTTGGATATCTCATCTCGCGACCTCTTCAATTCTTACGTTATGCATTATCCATAGTGCTTTCATAATGTATTCATGGATATCTTTCAAACTTTTGTAGCCATCAGAATCCATGTACAATATATGGCCCGAATATCATGAACAGGAAGGATACAAGGATCACAAATGTGAAAGTTGCTGCTATGGCTGCTGATATCTCTGTTGCCCTTCTCTCGTCCGATACAAGCCTGCCAACAAAGGACCTGAGATAGTCCTTGAATACATGACCCCCATCAAGTGGTACTGCCGGGAGACAGTTGAACAGACCAACATAGAAGTTAAGCCAGCCGACCCAGAGCAAAGTATTGGCGATCCAGAACACACCGATACCCAGAGGTTCACCCCATCCTACAGGATGGTAGAACTGAGCAAGTGTGCCACTAAATCCAGGGAATCCTTCACCTGTAAATCCAACGATCGGAAGTCCCAGAAGGATGATCCAGCCAACAAAACCGGTCATCAATGAAGGTATTGAGCGCAAGGCTTCAAGATAGGCCTTTGCCGGGAACTCACCCACAGTGATCCAAAGAGGAGCTATTTTGAGTCCATTAGAACCATAATAAACACCAAGGAAACCTTTTTCAGAAACACTACGCGTATCTGAAGCCAGTTCTATTTCAAAGAAAGCAGAGGATGCATTCTCTTCAAGACTATCTGCCATCACAGCTTCCACGAGGATCGTCTGACCCCCTTTTGTCGAATTCATGAAGAGCACAAAATCGTCGGATGAATTTATTTGAGTGCCATCAATGTTGATGAGCAGCATACCTTTTTCAATTCCTGCAGCTTCAGCAGGTGAATCCGGTACTATGTTATTTACATAGATGCCTTTGAGATCTTCAGTATCGTCTTCTCCAGCCTGAACATCATAGACCGAGACCACCCGGTCTTTGGCAGCATGCACCTCCACCACAGTACCGGATTCAACGCTATTCATGTAAAGTAAAATATCATTCGCATTTTCAACAGGTGTATCATCGATCTGCGTGATCACCATATTATCCTGAAGTCCTGCAATATCTGCTGGAGAATCAGGTGTAACATTAACTATCATGGCATCACCAAGAGGTGCTATCGCTCCAAGTACAGGACCGAACAACAGTATGAACGCAATTGCTGCAACCACGAAATTTGACATGACACCTGCTGCCAGTATCCGTGCCCTTTGTTCCCTTGTGGCCACTTTGCTAGTATCTGGTTCTTTTTCTATGCCCAGGATCTTCCTTTCGATTGGACCATCAGTGGAACTTGCGTCCAGATCTTTACCATCTTCCTTCTTTATCCCGAAAAGCTCCTCCTCATCCGGTTCGGCAAAACCTCCGATCGGAACTACAGCAAGCAGGATACCCATGGACTTGACCCTGATACCTTCTACCTTACAAAGGATCGCATGTGAGAACTCATGTACTACAAGTGTTACCAGCAGAGCAATAATACCCCAGGAAAGAGGTATGAACTCATTTACACCAGGTATTAGGAAAATGTTCCTTGCCTCATTGAACTTACCAGGTTCAGGGAGCGCATTATTCCCAATGGACGATAGCATGGCAACATCTGATACAACTATAATGAGGAACATGGCGAACATGCCAATGAACATCAGGACTATGCCCACATTTGCAAATAACTTCCACATACTTTTGGGTCTTGCAAGGAAGTCCAACAGTTTTTGGCCCCTGAGGGTCCTGATCATAAGTATAGGACCATAGGCAGAGATGTTATATCGCTCAAGTATGCCCTTTTTGCCAAGGATCGATACTATGATCCAGTACAAAAGGAACAGGGCAATTAAAATTCTGGTTTCTATCAAATGAATTCTCCGGGATTATATGTCTGGAATAAGACCATGCATTTTCAACTAATCTGGTACCTGTTTGTATAAAAGATATGCCATTAACACCTGAGTATTATTCGGACCCTGTCAAAGCATATCAGATGAAAAAGCACCGAACTGCTGGGCAAAGTTCAATTGATCTACCTCTTCCCAGTCCTCAGCAATCAGGCCATCCTCTATACGTGTGATCGTGATCCCGGTAAAGGTCACCGGCTTGTGTGTGGGAGAAACACCCTGGAAATCAGCCAGATGTGTACCACTGGCAGTCCACCTGGTCACAACTTTGTCACCTTCAGCAATAACATCATCAATAACAAAATGAAGGTCAGGAAGCGCCTTGTGGATGGATTCCATAAAATCCATGAGAGATTCAAGATCCAGAGTCTCACCGCCAAAATGCATCTGATAATCAGGGCTGCACTTATCCGTCAATTGTTTTGGATGCCAACCACGATCTGAAATGCCCAGAACCATTTCTTTGTTCTTTTCTTCGATCCTGCGCGGATCAAAGGATGCACCATTTTCAGGTATATCTGTCGTCATCATTAGATTACAATTACTTACTCTTTAATAAATATACTTCAAAGAAAAGCAGATTTATCGCAAATATAGCATTTCTGTTCAAACTAAAAAGGCACATACGAGTGAACGATAGATAAGTATATAACAAATACTGCTATTTCTGGTAACGTATTTCTCAAATGCGGGAGTAACCAAGTGGCCAACGGTGGTAGACTCAAGATCTACTCGTGTAGACGTTCGGGGGTTCGAATCCCTTCTCCCGCACCATTTAAGGTGATCTTTTTTGACTGGCAAGATAACTTATGATGCTGTAGTTAAAGCCACCGTTAACACAATAAAGGAAGCTGAGACGCTTCTTCCTGATGATGTGATAAAGGCTCTTGAAACAGCAAAAGAAAATGAATCAAGCGACGTTGCAAGATCGCAGATTGAAGCGATCCTTAAGAACATTGAGATTGCAGGGAACAACAGCATTCCACTCTGCCAGGATACAGGCATACTTATATTTTATGTAGATATAGGCAGGGACCTGCATATTGATTTTGACCTTAAGGGAGCGATACTTGAAGCTACCAGGATAGCAACCCAACAGGTTCCATTGCGACCAAATGCTGTTGATCCGCTTAGCCGAAGCAACAGCAATGACAATACGGGCGAAGGACTTCCTGATATCAAATATGACTTTGTAGAAGGAAAACAGCTGAAAATAACAGTAGCTCCAAAAGGTGCAGGTTCCGAGAACATGAGCGTTCTGAAAATGATGAATCCCACCGAGCTTAAGAGCATTGATGACTTCATTGTTGAAACCGTACTCAATGCCGGAGGCCGACCATGTCCGCCTGTTATTGTAGGTGTGGGAATCGGAGGGTCTTTCGACAAAGCTGCAAGGCTTGCGAAATCCTCACTTTTACGAACTGTAAATGACATGAACGATGAAGAGAAGACCATCCTTGCCAGGATCAATTCACTGGGAATCGGACCAATGGGTCTTGGCGGCGATACCACTGCTCTTGCAGTACATCTTAACACATCTCACTGTCACACAGCATCCCTGCCTGTAGCTATTAATATCCAGTGCTGGGCAAACCGGCATGCTTCAGTTATACTTGGAGGTGAGGAATAATGGAATACCATCTAAATACACCTCTTAAGAAGGAAGACGTCAAACAACTCGATGCCGGTGACATTGTCTATCTCACAGGGACTGTCCTGACAGCCCGTGATGAAGCACATGCAAGAATACTTGAAATGTATGAGGAAGGCCTTGAGCTACCTTTTGAACTGGAAGGTGCAGCTATTTACCACTGCGGACCCCTGATGCAGCAGATAGAAGGAAAATGGACTGTCGTTGCAGCCGGACCTACTACAAGCGACAGGATGTCAAAGATGACACCGAACCTTCTGAAGCATTTCAACGTTCGTGCCCTTGTCGGAAAAGGTGGTATGAACAACGTGGCTGAAAGCCTGAAAGGGAAATGTATCTACCTCGCATACACCGGTGGATGTGCAGCACTTGCAGCAGGTTCTATAAAGAATGTCCCTCAGGTTCACTGGCTGGACCTTGGAATGCCTGAAGCCGTATGGGAACTTGAAGTCGTTAAGTTCGGCCCTCTCATTGTCGGTATTGACACAAAGGGAAATGACCTGTTCACATCTATAAAAGAAAAAGCAAGAGAGTCCTTTTCAAAGAATTGAACTCTCCTTATTTATTATTTAATTATATGCTTACTTTTTTGTTTATTTGTTTAGCCACAAGCATCTTTTCATCACAGGATCAGGAAGAATACCCAGGCAATAAAGGTCAGTATGAACGAGTGCTTCAGACCTCCGGAAAGCCGGTTCTCTCCCAATTGTCCTGCAACCAGACCACTCATGAATCCCTGCAGTATGCATGCGTGGAAAAGGGTACGTATGAAAGCATCAGGATCAAAACCTCCAATAAAGGAACCTCCTGCGGAAGCACCTGCCACAGCCTGACTTGCTTCATACATCGTAGGAACAAAGCGAGTTGTCAGCATCAATATCACAAAGATGAACACGAAGAAGGCTATGTAGCTTATCACTACGTAAACAGCCATATTACCACGACGTTCCCTCTCAAGTGTCTTTATCTCGCTTGCATCCCTCGCAGCAGCTTCAAGTACAAATGACACACGTCCACCAGCACGGCTTGCCTGAGTAATCAGGGCCACTGCACGTGATATGAGAGGAGTGTTCATTCTTTTTGCGAAGTATTCCATGGTTTCTTCAAAGGAAATACCCCAGGAGACAGATGCATCCATTTTCTTGATCTCATCCGTCATTTCACCATATTCACCCTTTGCAACAGTGCCTAATGCTGCAGGGAGAGTAAGCCCTGCCCTACTCATTTCTGCAATATCACGCAGGAAATTCGGCAGGTACTCTTCGACCTTGTTGACAAATTTATGCTTCCTGTAATAGGTTATTGCTGGCGGGATGATAAATATCCACACCGAAAATAAGATAACATGATCGATAATTGGCGTTCCCCAGGTGAACGAGAATCCTGTTATCATGAACAAAAGAGCAGCAGGTCCGCTGAATAACATAGCATAGTAAGGATATCTATAAAATGCATCTTTCGGGTCCTTAAGGAATTCCTTTATACGAACGTTCTTTCTTGAATCTCCAAGCTTTAAATTAATGATATATTGTTCGATCTTACGGAGTTCCTTCTCATCCATTTCCGGGATCTCAGCCTCATGAATAACAATGGTTTCACCGTTTGGACCCACCTCAGTGGTCTCAGCCATATGTCCGGCCCCTTCGATCTCACCAATTTCGGCAATCTCACCGGTTTCGGCAATCTCACCGGTTTCGGCAATCTCACCGGTTTCAGCAATCTCGCCAGCTTCGGCAATCTCGCCAGCTTCGGCAATCTCGCCAGCTTCGGCAATCTCGCCAGCTTCGGCAATCTCGCCAGCTTCGGCAATCTCACCGGTTTCAGCAATCTCACCGGTTTCGGTAATATCATCAGATCCAGTATTCTCTACATCCTTCATTATCTCAGTCCTCCGGCGTTATTGCACTGACAAGAACTATGAACATAAGGGTTCCAACTGGGATTATACCATATACCATCAGATAAAGGAACATAAAGTCTGCTCCACCCATCAATGCTACTATCGATATTACGACTATCAGGAAAAGAGGACCTGCGACAAATGCAGTAACATATGTTTCACCCATAATACCAAGCGTCTCAAGGAATTCCTTTTGTCTTTGCCTGTTGTCGATGAGATATTGATCGGCCTTGATCTTAAAGTAAGGCTCCAGATCACCACCGGATGTTACAACGGTAATTGAACCCTGCAGGAATTCCTGCATCATTGGGGAAGGAGTAGAAGCTGCAAGGTTCTTCATTGCACTCACAAGGTTATACCCCAATACTTCAAGGTCACGCACAAGATATCTTGCTTCCACAGCAACTTCACCATAAATTTCATTGGATGCAAGGGAACGGAACAGATCTACCGGAAGAACCCCTGCTCCGGACATAGCAGACATATAATTAATACCATAGGGAAGCATTTGTTCTATCTTTCGCTTTCGTTCAGATGCCACAATAGCCGGATAGAACATGGCGAAATAATAGATACTGCTAAAGCAAAGTCCTGCAAATGCAATACCCCCAAATACGCGGATCGCAAGGAGCTTATAGGAAGCATATTTTGCGGTCCATGCAGGGAAACCAAGTGCAATTCCAGAAATATCAGGAATTGGAACAACGTAGAGGAGGGTATTAAATAGGATAAACAACAGCAATGTACTTAGAAGTGCCATTAAGAGGACACCTGAAAGGTATCTGTCATAACCTATGTTGATCCTGCTTCTCAAAAGGTTTTTCCTAAGTGAGAAATACTTTGAACGTTTGTTCACATAGTGCTTCCCAAATATTGCAAATGCAATACTAAAATATGAATTATCCATTCAGATCCTGCCTTATAACTTTCAATAGTGTTTCCGGTTCACGTTTATACGCAACCACGATCTTAGAGAAGTCCCTGACATGAGTGACCTTCTTCAAGCGTGCCCACTCCATGACATCCTGACGCTGTTGTAACTCCTCCCTTACCCTGGCCTCGGTCCAGCCTCTTGCATCCATAACACTCTCGAGAACATAGGAACGACCTGAGTACTGGAAAAGGTCCTTTGCAGCATTCCATGAGAATACTTCATTTGTCAGCAACTCACCAGTCCTTGGATCAACACCAACGATCTCTGTAAGAGTTTTACACCGCCTGACCCTTTCACCATCGACTTTTACCTGAACCTGTAAAGATACAATATCAAGTGCCTGTATCATGATCCTCGGGATATTGATCGGAGGGTTCTCAAGCCTGTGTACGATTGACTGCACAGAGTCGGCATGCATGGTAGAGAACGTTGTGTGTCCTGTTGACATTGCCTGGAACAGAACATAGGCTTCAGCACCTCTTACTTCACCCACCAGAATATATTCCGGACGCTGTCTCAGTGATGCCCTCAACAGCTCGTACATTTCAATGGAACCCTTTGATTCACCACCAAAGGCTTCACGTGTAACACCAGGGATCCAGTTGGGGTGAGCAAGGTTCAATTCCCTTGTATCCTCAATAGAAACGATCTTCATTTCCGGCTGGATAAATGTTGAAATTGCATTCATTGCAGAGGTCTTTCCTGAAGCAGTACCTCCGGAGAAGACGACACTCTTGCTTGAATCCACAGCAAGCCACATGTATGCCAGCATTGCTGTAGAGAATGTATGATAACCAATAAGATCTGAAGGTGTTATTGGATCCTCATTGAATCGACGTATAGTAAAAGTACTACCTCTGGTAGTGATCTCCCTTCCGAGTGTTAATTGTATACGTGAACCATCAGGCAATGTTGCATCAAGCAACGGATTTGCTATGGAAATATGTTTACCACATATTTGTGCAAGCCTGATAGAAAGTGGGTCCAGATGATCATCCGAATCAAACAGCACGTTTGAAGGAATGGACTCATACTTCTTATGGTATATGTAGATCGGCGTATTAGGACCATCACACGATATATCTTCTATTAGTCCATCACGCATCATGGCATCGATCTCACCATATCCGAGATAGTCACGGATGATGTAGTACATGATCTTCTCGCGTGTAAGGGTGGTGAGCCTGATCCTATAATCAACAAGGAAAGAATTGACGTTAGTACGCAGATATTCTTCTGCAACTTCTCTTGACATGCTTTTCAAGTGTGCATGAAGAACCTCAGCTATACGCTCCTTGATCATCCTGAACAATTTATCTTCTTCATCTGTAAACTCTGGTTCAAGCACCTGATATTGATACTCGTGAAGTTCAGAATTATAGGAGACTCTCACATAAGAATAAGGGGGATTTATTTCAAAGAACTCGACCTCTTCAAAACCGGACTCTTCATCCAGAGAAATATCTACAAGCGGACCATGGATGCCCACATCATATTCCTCTACCTCGAAGTCCTTTGTCTTAAAAGCATTAATCACTCGATGATAGAAAGGTTCTTTCTTGAAAATGAACATCGGAGTCTCTTCAAACTCCTCAACTTCTTCCTCTTCTTCTGCGATCTCTTTTATCGTCTTTTCCCACAAGGATTCAATTTCCTCTGGTAGTTTGTTTTGATCCTCACTTCCATCTTCATCATCAGTGGAAATGCTTTCCATGTCCTCGATATTATCATCAAGTTCTTCTGTGTAAAGCTCCCCTGAAAGAGAATCATCTTCAACTATGTCCACTATATCAACGATGCCATCTTCCACAGACTCTATCTCGTCTTCCTTCTCGGCACTTTGAGGATTCAAATTTTCAACCATTATACCACGCCTTTGGTAATCGCCATTCCTGATCATAACAACAATAAGAACCATCAAGGCCCCCATGCCAGCCCTTAATTGTTGCTAAAAAGAGTACGCATCTACGGCTTATATAGTTACCGCAGATTATCCCCCTAACTCATCATTATCATTATTATATTGTGCGCTATAAATCATTATTGGTTAATTCAAAAGAATAAAAGATCGAACATACCCATACTGGGTGAGCCAATGTAAATCTATTTATCCACAAAAACAAAAGTAGTACAGAGTTTAAGGTGAAAAATATGCAACTAAAAGTACAACCTATTGATATCAAAGTTGGCAAATATAAAGTTATCCTGAACACCATCGATGCAAAAGAGCTTGGTGTCAATGAAGGGGATCGCGTTCGAATAAAGAATCATGAGACGCTTACAGCCATTGTAGATTTTACCGAGGACATGATATCACCGGGAATGATCGGTCTTTACCATGAGGTCAAGGAAGCAATGCAGAAGGAGTGGACTGAGAGCATAGAGGTATTCCCTGCAGAAAGACCAAGATCAACATACATCATCAAAAAGGTCATGGATGGTAAAAAGCTCAGCAAAGAAGAGATCGAAATACTTGTCAGGGATATCGTTGAGGAAAACCTTAGTGAGATTGAACTTGCAGCATTCCTGACTTCAACCTACATTAATGATATGACCGACGATGAAACTGAATGGTTAACAAGGGCTATGATCAGTACAGGAGATAGGCTGGAGTTCGACACGCACCCAATCATGGATAAACATTCCATAGGAGGAGTACCGGGAAACAAGATATCACTTCTCATAGTACCCATCGTTGCAGCCAACGGGCTTGTCATACCAAAAACCAGCTCAAGAGCAATAACCGGAGCAGGCGGAACTGCGGACCTGATGGAGATCCTTGCACCAGTAGAATTCGATGCTGATGAGATAAAGAGGATGACCGAAAAAGTTGGCGGCGTCCTGGTATGGGGAGGTGCCACGAACATCGCACCTGCTGATGACAAGCTCATTAAGGTCGAGTATCCGCTTTCCATTGATCCACATTGCCAGATGCTGGCCTCCATTATGGCCAAAAAAGGTGCAATTGGTGCAGACCACGTAGTTATGGACATACCAACCGGTCCCGGTACAAAGATACCAAATGTCCAGGAAGGAAGAAAACTTGCAAGGGATCTCATTAATCTGGGAGACAGACTTGGGATGGACGTTGACTGTGCCTTGACCTACGGCGCATCACCTGTTGGACGCACAATTGGCCCCGCACTCGAGGTCATTGAAGCATTAAAAGTCCTTGAGAATTTCGACGGCCCTAACAGTCTGATAGAAAAGAGTGCAGCACTGGCAGGAATGCTTCTCGAAATGGGAGGGGTGGCAACTAAGAACCAGGGATATGATCTCGCTATCGAGACCCTGAAGAATGGAAAAGCCCTTGAAAAGTTCAAAGAGATCATCGAGATACAGGGCGGAAACCCAAATGTAACCCACAAGGATATTGCAGTGGGTGAGTTTACCAGAGATATTCTTGCCCCTACCAATGGATATATCCTGGAACTTGACAACAAAAGGCTTGTTCAGATCGCAAGGATCGCAGGTGCCCCAAATGATAAAGGAGCAGGATTGCTGCTTTACAAAAAGCAAGGTGAACCAATCAAAGAAGGAGATAAATTGTTCACAATCTATGCTGAGAAAGAAGCAAAGCTTACCACTGCATTCCAGAATGCTAATGCAAAACCACCATTCATCGCAGAGGGAATGCTTCTGGAACGCATCCAGAGCTTTAAGGAGATATGAGACCAATGCCAAGAGTAGTAATACTCCGTCTGGGTCATCGTCCGGAGAGAGATAAGAGAATAACCACCCATGTCGGACTCACAGCCCGGGCACTTGGTGCAGAAGGAATGCTCCTGGCGTCCAATGACAAAGGTATTAAGAATGCCATTGAAGATGTTGCAGACCGCTGGGGAGGGAGCTTTTACGTTGAGAACGATGTCAACTGGAAAAGCGAGATCGAAAAATGGAAAGAAGAAGGCGGCAAGGTCTGCCACCTTTCCATGTACGGAATAAACCTGCCTGATGCGACCGAGGATATCAAAGGCTGTGAGAAGCTCATGATCGTTGTAGGTGCTGAAAAAGTTCCTTCTGAAATATATGATATGGCAGACTGGAATGTTGCGGTAGGTAACCAGCCACACTCAGAAGTTGCTGCAGTTGCCCTGACCATGGACAGGATCGCACAGAATGAACCCCTAAGACAGGAGTTCGGGGATGCAGAACTGACTATCGTACCCATGGAATGCGGTAAACGGGTAATTGATAATAAGACGAAAGAATAAGACAAAAAATAAAGGCAGGTCAGGAACAAACGGTGGATCATATTATGGAAAATATCCTACATTTACCCACGATCTGCTTTTTGCTCATATGATCCATGTTATCTTATTCTGCGAGTAGTCCTATTTTGAATAAATGAATTCTTATTCTTATTCTTATTCTTATTCTTATTCTTATTATTCCGGCTCTTCTTTTTTACTCTGTCCTTTGTCAGCATCAGAACTTATTGCTACTCCCCGATTAACAGGTGGTTTGTCAAACTTCCCATAGCCCCTGTGCTTTTTGCACCCGGGAGCTTTAGACTGCTCCATCATCAGTTCATCCAGTTCTTCGTCCGTCAGTTCTTCTGCATCATCTTCTTTTTCTGTTTCGGTTCCTTTTCCTGCTGCTACTGCTACGACTTCATCTTTTGTGCTCATTCATACCACTCTGATAAATGGGTCGTTGTCAATAAATTCCACATCAATGTTGAGCATGTTCTTCAGACGCTCACAAAGTGCTTCCATTGCAGGGTTCTCTGTAGCATAATGAGTGGCATCCACAAGCAGGATGTCATCATAATTACGCAGGACATCATGTTTAAGTTCGGCAGAAACATAAGCATCGACATTGTGCTCCCTTGCGATGTCAAGGAAATCGTCCTTAAAGCCACTGCCACCAAATACCATTACATTTGTTATGGAATCCTTCTCACCTACATATTGGAGATGAGTGTTAAGGCTCTTTGAAACATGGTTCACGAAAACATCAGCAGAGCACTCATCAATCCTGCCGATCCGACCCATGCCTGCATCCTTCACATCAACAAGGCCAAGACGTTGGGCAAGCACATCATTAACACCACCCTCAGCCCGATCATAGTTCGTATGCATAGAATAAAGAGAAATACCATTATCAAGAGCGATCTTTAAAAGACCTGCAAGCTCTTTTGAGATCAGGTTCACAGAATGGAATATCAGCGTGTGATGAGTGATAAGCAGGTCCGCACCGATCTGGGCTGCACGTTTTAGCACATACTCCGTAGGGTCAAGTGCAACCGCGATCCTGGTGACATCATTATCCAGATCAAGCGTAAGGCCGATCCTGCCAACATCGAAATCCTCTGCAAGTTCAGGAGATGCGATCTCTTCTAGCATTTCTACTATGCGTGATAGTTCCATGCTATAGCAATAATTTTTTGGAAATATCAATTTATCGGAAAAAGGTCTGATATTCAATCGATAAATTTATAACCGTTATGTTCATTCATACATAACGAGGACATAACGCTCAGCCCAGTGCATGAGATCAAATAAACAATAAATGCACATTCGGCCCGAAAATCACACTGATATGATCGGTCCCCCTGTATCTCACCTGCATTCCCTGCATAAGTTCATCTACTCCGGCAGAGGAAGAAGGATACTCTTGAACAGGGAGATAGGGCCATCACATATGTGCAGGCACCGAAATCATACAATCCATGGAAAAATCATCAAATTTTCCATCGGAAAGTCGGTCTTGAGCTTTGAAGACCGGGCCGGTGCTTAAAAGTAGAGATCAGGTATGAGGAAACGTAGAGATATTTGGCGTGCTTGCTGTCAGAATCGCTGTGCTTTCATACCTGACCCTACAAGACTCTTTCTAATACATAGAAAAGACAATGAAAGGAGCTGTGCATACAACGAAACTGCAACGCCCACTTTCGAAAGTAATCATGTAACGGCGTTAATTTCCGAAGAAGTTGACAACCTATTTATAGACCTATCGATATTTGCAATTCAAATCACAGAAGTCAATACCATAAAGCATCGGCGGTATTGATACATTATAAAAGGTGACAGGATGATAGAACCATTTGAACACTATTTATTGGAAGATTGCCCTTATGGGGATGAGACCACTGAGCTCCTTCAGATCGAAGGAGAAGGAACTCTTAAGATAATGTCAAGAGATACAGGTATTGCAGCCTGTGCAGATGACCTTGCAGAGTTCTATGAAAAGAAAGGACTGGAAGTTACTTTCTTTCTGGAAAACGGTGAAAGATTCAAAGAAAATGCAGTCCTTTTTGAGGCAGAAGGAGATCTCAAATTGCTTTTCAAGTTATGGAGGATATCACAGACATTCCTTTCCATGACATGTGCTATCGCCACAAAAACAAAAGACATTGCAGATGCTGCAAAGGCTGTTAATCCTGATATAAAAATTGCCACCAGCAGGAAGACACACCCGGGTTTTCGCAAATATGAACTTAAGGCCGTCAGGGCAGGAGATGGGGATCATCACCGAAATTCCCTGAGCGATTCGGTCCTTATTACGCAAAATCACTTCAATGTGGTAGGTTCTTTCGGGAAGCTTAGTTCCATGAGAAAGATCGAGATAGAACCACGGACAAAAGAAGAGGTTTTCCAGTATGCACCTATTGCAGACGTACTTCTTCTTGATCACTACACTCCGGAGGAATTGACGGAAGTTGCACCTGAGCTTCGCAAGCTCAATCCTAAACTTGAGATCGCAGTTGGCGGCATCGAATTTAAAGACATACCAAAATATGCAGCAGCTGTTGATATTGTTGTGACTACCGCGCCATATTATGCAAAACCTTTTGACCTCACAACGAAAATAGACCGACTCTAACGGAAAGACAGCAGGTGTGAATAAAATGGAAAATGATTCTGTAGTTTCAATGTTGCTCGATCAGATCAGACAAGAGCTTGGCGGAGATCTGGATGATATTTATGTGGAAGATGCCAGAGTTGGCGTCGTTTACAGCGGAGTAAGGATCACGAACGGCTACGGAGGTATTGCTGCGACACAGCTGCAGTCAAGCTCAGCTCACTGTGCAACACTCCCGAATGCAGGAGATATAACAGGCAAACCTGCATCAGAGGTCATGGAGATGGCGCTTTCAAATAACCTGCTTAAGGCTGTTCTCGGAGTAGCAACGGTAAATGCACTGGCAACCATGATATGCGACCTGTATCCTGAAAGGCACGCATTTTCCGATGTCGACGTGCTTGATCTTATAAGACCAGGGGACAAAATTGGAATGGTAGGTCATTTTAGCCCCCTGATCCCCCGGATACTGAAGATCACAGACCAGCTGACAGTGATCGAAAAGAAGGACATCATTGATGAACGCATAACTGTAGTTCCACAGGAGAATGCTTCCGAAGTGCTATCAGGATCCGATATTGTTATAATCACTGCCAGTACACTGGTGAACGGGACAACGGATGAGTTGATATCCATGAAGGAAAACGCACGTGAAGCAATACTTCTCGGACCTTCTGCAGTTATGTTATCACAGCCGTTCTACGATAAAGGCTTTACAGCAGTAATGGGAACACGAATAAACGATACCGATACTATGCTAAAGGTCGTCAGTGAAGCTGGAGGCACGAAGCATTTGCTTAAGAAATGTGGGGAGAAAGTGTCATTCGTAAAATGAAATATGAGTCGGACCCATCAGTAACAGGAATAACAAAATATGGATATTTTCAAGTTCTACACAAGGGAAGACACACCTATAGAGTCGATAAGACCGATCAGAGATTCACTCGAAAAGGTCATGGCTAGCCATCAATGTAACTTTGAGATACTGTATATAGAGGATCTTACGGATGAAGAACAGGACGAGCTCATCGAATCCATTCGTGTGATCAGCAGAAAGAACGCTATCGGGGTTGTCAGCAAAGGCAGGGGTTCACTTCCCATATCACGCAAGAAGAACCTGAGCAATGTAGGGGTTCTCATCCATTCACGCGATGGCAAGGATATTTCAGTTTACCCTAACGTGAAGAACAATAAGTTAACAACCGCTATCCAGTACCTGAACCTTATCCAGAATTCCCCCAGTGTGGAAGACGCACTGGACTCAAAACACATTTCCGAAGATGATATCTCAAGGATGATAACAAGCCTTCCTGAGATGATAGAACCCGGACTTACCTTCCACGAGATCGAAGTGGAGGTCGATGGCGGAAGAATAGATGCAGTCTTCATCGATGGTGAAGGAAAGCACTTTTTGATAGAGATAGAGATCAACGCAAGAGACAATGCTATCGGCCAGGTGCAGAGGTTCAAGCTGCCTTATGCTGAAAAGTACGGGATCGATCCCGAAGATATACGGCTGGGGATTGTTTGTGCAGGGATTGATAATAGCAGAATGACAGCATGCCGTGGTGCGGGGATTGCGGTCTATTGTCTTTGTCTTAAGAAGATGGAATGATATTTACTGGTATGATCGGGTACAAAAGCCCTTCAAACAATCCTCTCGATGCCGTTATAGACATACATGTGAGGAGGACGGACAAAACCTACCAGTGTCAACCCTACCGCCCTTGCAAGATCAATACCTTCATTGATAGGACCTGCTTTGCTGGCAAGTACGGAAACTCCTGCATTGATAGCCTTTGAGACCATTGTGACTGAAAGCCTTCCGGTAGCGACTATTGCACAGTTTGACATATCAACACCTGCAAGGGCTGCTTTGCCAACTGCTTTATCAACTGCTGAAGCCCTACTCACATCTTCACAGAATGCTAAGATGTCGCCTTCGCTGTCACAGACGATGACCGAATGAGTACCTCCGGTACGTCTCCATGTCTTTGCGTCCTTTTTGAGGTGCTCAACTGCCTTGAAGAAGACCTTCCTGTCAAATTTCAGATCAGTTTCTGTTCCGATATTTTTCCTGCATGGTCTGGAACCAATGGCACAACTACAAAAATCGAACCTTGAATCCGAGTCGATATCGCGCCTGGTCTTTTTTATGCGATCCGGACAGATATCCGCATGACATATCAGTTTATCGTCTTCGACTTCCACTGAGATGATATCAATGGCATGATCAATAAAACCTTCACATAACAAAAAACCCACAGCAAGTTCCTTGAACTCCCTCGGGGTAGCAAAAAAAGAAGCAAGTGGGACATCATTGAGAGAAAGATGGAATTCTTTCTCAACGATGACATCCACGTCTATTTCGTTATTGCCATCTTCCGTAAGTTCGACACATCTGTAAGGAAGATAAGGAGCGGAATTATCCCTCTCCTCATCACGCCAGAAGTTGTTCTGACCGGTCTTCCTCTCGACGTGCCAATCCAACGGCATGATTATGCAATTTCCTTTATCTTTGCGAAGAGCTGCTTGAGTGTGTCTTCGTTGCTCTGGGTGAACTCGAATGGAGAGGTTGTGAATGGCTTGAAGTACATTGGCACGTTGTCGAGCCTGTAGAATGTACCATCATTCTCCATTGCGTCAATAACACCAGGAAGAACAACATCTGAAGCAGTGACTGTTGGACATGGTGCAATATCCAGGCAGGTCATTGGGATCTCTGCCAGGTATGATGCAGCATCTGCAGGGATGTGGTTGACAAGGTCAGCACACATAACGAATGCAGCGTCTACGTCCTTCTCCCTCAGAAGATCCACGGTTGTGGTCTCTCCAGGGTTGTATCTTGGATAACCTCTTGAGAAATCGATACCGAATGGATATCCGTACAGGTATGATGCGATCTGGTTGAAACCTGCTACGTTACAGTGGCCTCTCAGTGCACCGAGTACGAACTTTGTTCCGTGGTTATTGTTGAGCTCTTTGACAAGGTTTAGTCCAAGCTCCACATTTCTATGCTTACCGATAGATGAACCAAGACCAAGACCAACGGAAATACTACCGAAGTTTGCATTGACCATCGTCTCGACCATATCTTCCATCATAGAAATTGACACACCTGTGATCTGCTCGACAGATGGGTGTGGCCTCTTGCCGTTTAGAAGTGTCAGCAGTGCGCTGAACAGCTCATAATCAGTGTTTGGATTGAGCTGGACGTGAAGGTCTGATGCTACTGTAGTGTCAGTTATTCTTGGGTCGACTGTGATGATCTTACGATCGAACCTGCCTCTCTTGGACCAGTAGCCTCTTGGGAAGACAGCATATTTTGACATGTGTCTTGGCATGGATGCCAGAGGGTTGGTTCCCCAATAGATGTTAACATCAGCCCTGTTCTTGGTCTGACCTGCTGTTGCTGCCGGACATCCGCTTTCCTGGATACCCATTACAGTAGGACCGTGGCAAATGGTAGCGTTGGAATCTGCTACACCACCAAGGTACTCTGCTATGTGAAGACCGACTTCCTGTGCTTCACATGAGGTCTCACTTCCGAGGAAGAAAAGAGGTCTCTCAGCGTTTACAAGCATTTCTGCTGCCTTTGTAAGTGCTTCGTCCCATGCAGCTTTCTGAAGCTTTCCATCTTTTCTGACCTGCGGGTCTTTGAGACGGTGTGAGCTTACGATCTCCTGGAACTTTCCATTACCCATCTTACATGCGTTCTTGACAGTGATCTCGTTGTCCCCGAGCTCTACCTGAATATCGTCACATGAAGCTCCGCACACCGGACACATAATGTTCTTAAAAACCATATCAGTTACCTCCCATGTACAGTTTAAGGACAACATCCTCTGCGCTTAGCACCTCGCCCTCTCCTGCCTCGACAGTTACAGGGTTACCCTTGTAGAGAGGGGAACCTGTTGAGAATGTGTCAGGGTCAATGACCACGTTGGACCAGATCGCCCTTGGCATGAATACATTTCCATCCATAACAGCATCTGTGCACTTTGTGAAAACTATGATGGAATGTTTTTCGTCCTTACTTGTTACTTTTACTTTTTCCGGGCTTCCAAGGGATGCAAAATCACAAGGTGAGATCCAGCATACAGCACATTCCTGTCTGTAATCCTCTGTATATTTGTCACCGCCTTTTGCAAGCCTGCCCTCGTCAATGGTACTTCCTGTGTTAAGTAATACTTTCATCATCACACCTCACAGATCCATGTTTGCTGCCTGATTGACATAGAGTGTGCCTTTTGGCCTCTTTGTTATAGCATTGTCACCGAGGAACTTCATGAAGTCGCCAGGGCATTCTATATCATCGAACTTAAGGTCGCTTTCGTTTGCCATATATTCGAATCCAGGTGAGAACCTTTCGATGGTTCCGTTAACAACCATTGTACCGGCTGTCATCTCAGCAGCAACTGCGCGGATCGCATTTCCTTTTACAGCGATCAGACCGCCGTTCTGGCGAATACCACAGTAGTGACCGACATTTCCACCAACGACGATCTCTCCGCCGCTGATACCACCACCAAGGTTGTTGTTCGCATTGCCATCGACGACGATGCGTCCACCAGACATTCCTATCCACTTTCCACGGTATGCGCAACCTACGTGGTCTTTAACATTGCCTTCGATGTGGAGGAGTCCGCCATTCATCTCCATCCCTGCCCATGAGTCAGCGTCACCTTTGACAAGGAGTTCGCCGCCTTCCATCTGGGAACCTACGTGCATGCTTACAGATCCCTCAACGGTGATCTTGCCTGCTGTCATCTTTTCACCGATGCGCTTCACTCTGGAAGTGTCACCTTTGATAACAATGGAAGTGTCCTCTGCGGAACTTCCTGCATCACCCTCTACATCAAAGAAGGAAGAGAGTGGGAACTCTTTTGGCCCCTGCCATACCAGCAGAGACTCGATCTCACTTTTGTTTTTACCGGCGAAAGTATCAGGAGTGATAACATCTGCCTCTACTTTGATACCGATCTCAGTATTTACTGTAAGAATAACTTCTGCCATGATATCACTGCTCCGTGTTTACCTTGATCGCTGTTGGGTTCACGAGGTACTTCTCAGGTGTTGGATAGTGGTTGAAACCGTGTGAATAATACCTGAACCATTCCTGCACATCCTTGAGCATTTCCTTCTCGTTTGCGTCCGGAACACTCACATCGGTGTAGTAGGTTCTCCTTTCAGGGATCATTGTGATCTCACCGTTCTGGCAGACGACCTGTCCGTCCTTGATGGTGTATTCAGCAGTGCTGAACTTGTTGATCAGATCGGAGTATTCCCTTGTGTCGATCTTGCTTGGATCAATGTCGTAGATAGTGACATCACCATCTGCGCCGACACCGAAACTACCCTTTCTGTGTGCCATACCGATAGTCTTTGCTGTGTTGGCACGGGTCATGATAGCAATATCGTAAAGGGACATTTCCCTGTCGACTCCACCGAGTGTGCTTCTGTCGTTTGCCCACTTGTGGCAT
Source organism: Methanococcoides sp. NM1 (assembly GCF_900774285.1). Taxonomy (NCBI): domain Archaea; kingdom Methanobacteriati; phylum Methanobacteriota; class Methanomicrobia; order Methanosarcinales; family Methanosarcinaceae; genus Methanococcoides; species Methanococcoides sp. NM1. Next base: position 161,501 of record NZ_CAAGTW010000002.1, on the reverse strand, counting down.
TCACTGAAGGTCTGGTCCCTGAACTTCTCGGACATCAACCAGGTCATAACGAGTGGATATTTGGTGAATGGACCACCGTTTGGACTGTCGGTTGTCATGATAGTCTTCCATGGATCATCGACCAAGAGCAGGCATTCAAGTCCCATTGCCCACTGGGTACTGTGGACCGGGTTGCTCTTCAGGTATGTGAATGGACAGACACCGGCACCACATTCGAGTTCAACATCAGTGTTTGACCATTTGCCACCGGTGAGCACAGAGAGATCGTGGATGGAAGGACCATCACCGGTCATACATGTTGCTTCACCGAATGGAACACAACCACTGTCAATTACAACGTGGTCGGTGCTGTTGATATAATCGGTAAGAGGTTTGACACCGGACTCGAAGTCACGCCAGGATGTACCGCCAAATGCATTGAACATCATGTGTGTAAGGTAGACTGACTGATCCCTACTTGCGTCGATCTTTGTCTCTGCCCACTCGACATCCATGTCCTGCTTTGCTTTTACACTGCTGGAGATCTTCATGGATTCCTTTGTAGTCTCAAAGTTTCCAGGGTGACCAAGGTTGTTTGCGTGAAGGTGCATGGACATTGGCATACCGAGCATCTCATTGACCTCAGTAAGTCCTTCGATCATCTCTCTTGGAGTGATCTCGAAGTGGATGTTTGCCTCGTCAAGGGAAGAAACGTTCTTACCCCATCCCCAGTTCTCCACACCGGCCGGATTGACACATTTTATACCATATGTCTTGTGGGTCTTCATCATCCAGGAAACGTATGCTGCTGCCCTGTCGATATCGCCTTCCTTCAGGTAGCGCATCATGAACCAGTTGTTACCAAGAACAAGATATCCACCCATGTCAAGCATTGGGATAGAGCGCATCTCTTCGTGTGTGTGGCGTGCTTCCATAGGAGGAACGGCTGCCTCGAAGACGGTTGTGTATCCCATCTGTGAGTATTCATATCCTTCCATGTAGACAGATGGTACGGTCTCGCCTGAACCGGAGTGGGTCATTGCGGTCTTGCCCATGGTTGCCTTGTAACCATCCTCAGGACGCATCATCCTACCGACATTGACCTTTGCGCCTGCAATGTGTGAGTGAGAGTCAACACCACCAGGCATTACGGTCTTGCCTGTTGCATCAATGACCTTAGCATCTTTCATATCAGCATCTGAAAGTTCAGATACGACCTTACCGTCTTTAATGAAAATGTCCTGCTTTTCACCGTTCACTTCGTTGAGCGGATCATAAACAGATCCATTTTTAATTACAATAGTTCCAGCCATTATTCCACCTCATTCTTCTCAAGCCATATTGCGGATGTCGGGCAGATCATTGCACAGGCACCACATGAGCCACATGCTTCCTGATCGATGACCTTGACAGTACCATTCCTTACCTCAAGCAAAGGCTTCTCGTCAACATCGTTGAGCGCACCAGCTGCGATGAACTTTGAGGAGTTTGCATTGACAGGGCACACGATGACACAGTTACCACAACCAAGGCAGGCATCTTCGTCGGTCTTAAGTACAGATGTCAGAACAGGTGTTGCTGATGGCTTGTTGAGAAGCTTCTTCTCGAAGACGGTCTTCTTTTCCATAGCTGTAAGAATCGCGGTCTTCTGCACATCGATAGCATCTACAGGACATGCGACTGCACAGGCACCGCAATACAGACATGCATCCGGACGCTGTGCGACCTTGTCAACTCTCTCACCAATATCCCATTCAGGGTTGAACAGTGCATTGCATGGACATACATCCACACATGTGCGGCATGCCTGACAGACATCCTCATCACGTACCCAGGTACCTGCAAAAGGCTTCTGGACAGCGATAGCATCTTTTGGACATACTTCAGCACACCATCCACAGTGTACACAGGTGTCGTTGTCGATGATAGTCTTACCATCCACACGTGCGCTGCCATCGTTTGCGAGCCACTGCTGGACCTCTATAGCACCCTGTGGACAGATCTGTTCACAAAGACCACAGTGTACACAGTCGTCGTTCACAGTTGTTGGTGCGATAGTGCTGCACAGGAAGTTATCGCCACACACAGGCTTTCCATCTTCTCTCATCTCAAGAGCGCCTGTTGGGCATATCTTGGTACACATTCCACATGTAATGCAGGTGTCTGTAATGTCCAGGAAGTCCTTGTTGATAAGTCCCCTGGCAACAGGTCCCACGGAACCTATGATCAGGGTGTCCTTAGGACAGACCATTGTACAGGTTCCACAACCAATGCACTTGTGTGGCAGATATACCACTTGCTTGTTATCTTTTGTCGAAACCACTATTTCGTTCATCTAATCTACTCCGTAATTAATGCTCATGTCTGCATGCTTCACAAAGTGCTTCCCCTTCGTACCAGACAAAGCTCTCTCCACATTTGTCACAAAGCTTTACTTGCTTGCTTTTTTTGATCGGTACTTCGATCTCTGTAAAAGTATAAGAATAAATATTCTCTCCGGCTTCAAGAGCTATCGGGACAACAACCTCATGAGGCACTTTCTCAGTGTTCATGTACCATGCATGAAGTTTCGGGTATGCCTTTGTCTTTTCAGGATCAAGGTATATCCTTACAGCAGGCAACTTTGTATCACCCGGTGCACCACGCTTGTTGACCGTAACAGCCATCTTTCCATAATCCTTTACCTTCATCCCCTTATTCCCGGTGGTAGCACCCTCGAGTATCTGGAACGGGTCAGGAACACAGTTGTATGTCTCTGCTATAGCGTAAATGCGCTCACCTTCCTTAACATCAAGGAGTCTCTTTGCCATATTGAGCATCTGCAGACCCATAAGTGCCCCTGTGCTCAAATAGCCGTGGAAAGGTATGATTTTCTCCACCTGTAAAAATAGCTCTGGATCTTGTTCTTTTATCTGTTTGAGAATATTATCCATATTGTCATCCATATGAAGACCTCTTGAATGTGAAAGTACTGCATCGGATCGGCCGGATCCTTAAAACGGTATTCAATACAACCGCCTGTAATGCTAAGGAACATAACGGTGAAAAATATATATAGTTTATCATTGCCGGCAAAAACGTGGCAGGGACTGATAAATGATCAGGGATATTGAGTGGAATATATTGCAAATATATTAGATGGGAACAAAGTTCCCAAAATAGATCCCTTGCTCAAAAATCAGTTCAATTTGTAAGGCTACATACTAATTACTCATTCCACAAGCTCAGCTATCCTGCCCAGTAGCCCCTTCGCAGCTTCCTCGCTGGGAGCATGCCTTACAGTGATCTTGCCACTTTTATAAACGAGGACCATCATAGCACCGGAAGTGAAACGGATAGCTCCAAGCTCCTCAGAACAACGTAAGAATTTGATAGATTCCCCTTCCTCTGTTTTTAGAGCTCCGCATGCCTTTGATATATCTATCTCATTATCAAGTTGTGCGATCACATGCTGAATATCCGGACCGCTTTTACAGGGAGTAATAGACCTTATTTCCATATTTACCAAAAACCCGTTTTAGAATAAAAAGATCAAAAGAAAAGCATCAGGAGATGAAATCCACCGTGACGCTTTCAACATCCCAGAGAGCTTCCAGCTTCTCAATGATGTCCTCTTTTATTGCGGCTGCGAACTGGTGATGGGACGGAAGGTCAAGCACTACCCTTACATTGCCTTCATTGACCACGATCTTCATCACAAGTTCGGTCCTGATGATGTCCAGACCCTTTATCGGGTTCATCACATGTTTCAGGCGCCTTCTGACAACTTCCTCATCGGTTGGCTCTTTCTCCACAACCATTCCATGCTTTTCCTCATAGTCACGTATAGCGGAGCGAAGACCTTCTACTGCCAGTACAGAACAGTGTGCTTTGACCGCAGGAAGTCCGCCAAGTGCTTCGGAAGCTTGCTTCCATGTGATCTTCTTGGCTTCATCAAGGGTCTTTCCTTTTGCAAGGTCAGTAATAATAGAAGCTGTAGCAATGTTGGATGCACATCCATAGGATTCGAAGGAGATATCTTCAATAACAAGGGAATCCGGATTCACTTTCAAGTAAACAGCAACCATGTCCCCACATGCTGCACTGCCTTCGAGACCCTTCCCATCCGGATCTTCCATCTTACCCACGTTATGCGGGTTTTTGAAATGCTCAAGTACCTCTTTACTATAAGGGAAATTCATAGGACCACCTCTTGTATTCCTCGATATTGATTTACTCATCTGCTGACAGCGGGCTGATAGCCCTTAGATTAACAATAACTTCCTTCAACGCATCAATAATAGAATCTGCATCTTCCATGGTGTTAAACCTTCCAAAACTGAAACGCAATGACCCGTGGGCCCGCTCATGGTCGCCACCTATACCAAGTATAACATGGCTTGCCTCAAGTGAGCGACTAAAACATGCTGAACCTGTGCTCACGGCAAATCCCATCATATCCAGATGCAGCGTGATAGATTCACCTTCAACATAATGGAATGTTATGTTGGCGTTCTGTGGCAGCCTGCTTGTAGCACTGCCATTAAGCGTAACGCTGGGTATCTCGGCCTGTACTCTTTCGATAATGCGATCCCTCATTGCTTTAAGCTGCTCATTCTCCTCAGGAGTTACCAGTTCAACAGCAGTTGCAAAGCCTACAGCACCTGGGATGTTCTCAATACCCGCACGCAGGTCAAACTCCTGGAAGCCTCCGTCCATCCACTTGTTGATAGGAGTCCCCTCTCTTATGTACAGGGCTCCAACTCCACGAGGACCATGTATGGTATGTGCTGAGACCGTTACAAGATCAACAGGGATCTGGTCTACGTCAAGAGGGACCCTTGTGAAACTGTGAGTTGCATCAGTATGCAGCAGGACCTCCTTTTCTTTACAGATATCTGCTATGGCCTTAATGTCCTGTAATGTACCGATCTCCTGATTTGCATGCTGGATAGAGACCAGTGCAGTCTGCGGAGTAATAGCAGCCTTAAGCATTTCAAGATCGACGACCCCTTCACTATCAACGCTTATGAAATCTACCTTGTAGCCATGCTTCTCAAGCATCTTTGCAGTATTCAGTACGGAAAAGTCTTCCATGCGGGATACGATTATGTGATCATCTTTCTTACCCTTCAATGCAGAAAGGACTCCCTTTATTGCCATATTGCTCGATTCAGTGCTTCCCGAAGTGAACACCACCTCATTGGCATTTGCACCAAGAGCTGATGCAATTACCTTCCGGGACCTTTCAAGTCCTTCCTTGGCATCAATGCCCATTGAATAACCGAATTCGGAAGTAGCAACTGCATAAGTATCAAAAAAATACGGGTTCATTGCCTCAAGTACCCTCTCATCCAATCGAGTACTGGCAGCATTATCAAGATATACGGTTTTGTCGAACATCTGGCAAACACTCCTTTGATCAAATAAATATACTAATGTTGAACTTACTCTGCCATGAGATACAATAGACAACTACAACAAACAGCCTTAGCAGAGAGTAAATGATATACAGAGATTATATTGGCAACTGTATAAAGCGTTAACCATTTAATATAAAAGTAAGAGGTAAAAGGATGAAGCAGCATCAACTGCTCATCCAAAAAGATTATTGGGATCTTACGATCTCTTCAGCGATCTTTGCAGCTTTTACACCGGACTGCAACATACCACCAAAGGTTGGACCCATTCTGGAAAGACCAAAGCATGTAGCTGCAGCCATTCCCGTAACTACGAGTCCAGGGAAAAGCTTTGAAGTGTTATTGACCACAGCATCTTCGGAATTCTCAACATCCATTCCTGAGAAACCTTTAAGATCTACCAGACCACGGCCCGCCAGGGAGTTGGCTACAACTGCGTCATGTCCTGTTGCATCAATAAGGCATTTTGCTTCGATGGCCACAGGATCTACACAGGTGATGGCACGTGGTAACGCTGAGACCGGTGTCCAGTTGGTAACAGCACCGCAAACACGTCCGTCCCTGAGAACCACATCATCGAACTTGTTCATGTTTAGCATGAAAGCACCTGCATCACAGGCGGCTGATATCAACTTAGAACAGGCAGATGGTGCATCTGCGACATAGAGACCTTCCTTTATGTTAGGTACTTCCTTGTAAGGAACACCAAGCTGGTCAAAGATCTTCTGTGCAGGCGCTCTTACTGTAACCTTGTTCATAAGGTAACCACCTAACCAGAAACCGCCACCAAAGTAATTATTGCTCTCAAGCACAACGGTCTTTATACCATTGGATGCAAGGTCTCTTGCTGCCACAAGACCACTTGGTCCTCCGCCAACAATGATAACATCACTTTCGATGTGGGACAGGAAATCCCCAAGGAATTCTTCAACTATCGAACGCGTAATATCTTTTTCAGTTGCTTTTGCGAATTGATTCATTTCTTCACCCATTTATAGAGATGATCGGTAAATTGCCAGAAGATGTAAGTGCAATCTGGTCCGCAAAAATGAGCCAGATATTTAGCCTTACATCTTATTTCAAAGGCCGGAGTGAGAATCGAACTCACATACTCCGATCTGCAGTCGGACGCATAACCACTCTGCCATCCAGCCAGCAGATGTGGATTCACTATTGTGAAGTCACAATCGTGAATATATGTCGATTCTATATATAGCTTATGTTGCAAGCAAATTGAGAAGAATATCAACAAAGAATGAAACCTGCTTTTGTCAAAAGACCGGTAAAAAGTGATAAAGAAGTTGAAATTACATCAGTTTCACTACATCGATTGATGAAGTGGAAATATCAAAAAGACATAAATAAGGATTGAAGGAAGAAATGCAACAAATTACTATTCGATCTTTTCAAAATATATAGCACAGGTCATTCTTCCGCAGGGCAAGCGCCCTCACCCCTTCTTAAATGCCTGCATATTTCACAGATCTTCGCAGAGACATTATCCACCTTGCCTTCCTGTATCTCAAGAGCAAGACGTGCTATCGACTCTTTTACATCATCATCGAACTCTATACGATAGCCTCGTTTTTTTGTCAGGTACTGAGATACGGCAGAAGGGGCCATACCAAACATTTTTGCAACTTCCTTCTGTGCGATCCCGTTCTTCACAAGTTCCATCGCAAGAGCTGCACGGATCGCAGGGAGGATATCCCATACAACTGCCTGACAGGGAGTTTCCAGATTCATAATATCACTTACGCTATGCTATAGCACATTACACACTATATAGCTTTCATAGCATATGGCTTTGTAACATATATAGGTATTCACTATTGTGAAATTCTATAGAGTGAATAATATAAATAGAAGATGTTTGTAAAGATTGATCGATCTGGAAGTGTTTACTCTTATGTGGCTACATTATAGGTATAAGAGTTAAATAAAATATGATATTATATATTGTCAATTGATAAATAAAATTTATAGATCATAATCTTAATCACTAAAAGAGGGGTCCCATGTTCAGGAAAGCTTTGGTCATACTACTGATGATGCTTTGTGTGTTCTCTGTCACAGCATCTGCATATACGCTTGACGATATCGAATGGAAGTCTACAGAAACAGCTACACTCCACTGGGGGCATAGTTTCGAAAACGGAGAAGCAAAAGATGATTCCTATGATACATATGTGATCAAGGCAGAGGATTTTGCAATTGATGGATTTGTATCTATATCCCTATCAAAGGACGGGGAGATCAAAGACATTGCCTCCCTCGGTTTCGCTGACAGCTGGGAATACAGGGATGAAGAGAATGGGCAGGATATAAAACTCGTTGTCAAGGAACTCAAGACCAATATCGATCAGTGGACCGGTAACATGGAAGACCCTACTGTGAAGATAGAAGTATACAGAAGAGGTGTTCCTGATTTTGACATTGACATCAAGACGGAAAAGAACGAGTATGATCCAAGATCCCCGAGCAATCCAAAAGAAGTGGTCACTACAATAACGGTTAAAAATAAAGGATATGCAGAAGCAGAAGATGTTGAGGTTATCATCGATCCTGCAGGAATGGAACTGGCCAATGGAGATCTCAAGACCAGCATAACCAGATTAGTTAAAGATGAGACATCTGAGCTTATAGAGGTCAACCTTGAAGTACCCCACCTGTGGGAAGAGACAGATCTCGAAATTGAAGTGACTGTACGAGCCAAAGATATCAATGGTGACATCCACGAAGACAGTGAGAAGAAGACCATAACGGTACAGCCAAAAGCTGAACTAATACTTACAAAATCAATTGCTGAAGAACTCTACATGGACGAGACGGCATACGTAAAGGTCGCTGTCCGTAATTATGGGATCTACAGTATAAATTCAGTTACAATAAAAGATACTGTACTTTCCAGTATGGAGCTGAAAGACAGTATCACACTTGAGAAAACGGTGTCATTCAACCCTGGAGAAACCATTGAAGTCTTCTCCTATGCACTAAAGCCCATCAAACCTGGAAGTTATACATCACCTGAAGCAGTTGCAACGTTCTCAGCATCCAATGATAAAACCTACACATATGAATCAGAAGATCCGAAAATCGAGATCAATGGACCCTACATCACCCTAACCCAGAAACTCGATAAAACAAAAGTGGAACCTGGAACCGAGGTTAAAGTCACTGTAACCGCTAAGAACGAGGGGAACAGGGATGCGAGCACAAGAGTATCCTCTACGGATTTCCCGGAAGGTACAAGTTTTGTAAGTGGTGAAACTACTTATGATAAAGTATTGGGAAAAGGCGAATCCGGAAGCTATTCATACATTCTCAAGATGGATGAGGAAGGAACTTTCAAGATCTCACCTGCAACTGCAACATTCGTCGATATGGAAAGCTACAAAGGTGAAAAGATCTCTAACATGCCTGAAATAACGGTCGAGATCCCTGAGCCTGAAGAAAGCTCAACTTCATCAGGTACAAGCAACCCATCGAACGATGGCAGTTCACAACCAGGAACTGAATCAAATGAAGAGGTCGTGGAACCTGGCTTTGAATCGATTTTCGCAATTGCTGCGCTTGCTGGTGTTTATCTGGCAATAAGAAGGAGAAAATAAATAGATCATGCATGTGAGAATACAAGTCTGCCTGATCATTTTATTTGCCACACTCCTATGTGCAAATACAGCCATCGCCTCGTCCGATGATGACACGGACTGGAACGAATAGGTCAACTATACCCTTTACTGGGGCGATAGTATCGAGGTAGATGGCTTTTTGATCAAGGCGAATGATTTCTCAAAGGCAAGACCTTTCGATATTGAAACAGATTACGTCATGCTTACCATCAACTCCGATGAATCGGAAGAATGGAGTGCACTGCTCTCGGTCAACAACAGCCAGATACCCAACACTCAGATCTTTGGTGAAAGACTGAACATAACTGCTTTTGAGGTCGTTACGGGAAATGATATTCCAGCACCCTATACAAAGATAGGGGTTTCTACGCTTAACATTACAGAGGAAAAGGTCGATAGCTGGATCAACAATACCATCTCTGTGACCAAGGCAAAGTACAAAAATACCTACATTGATGAAAGGGTCTTCATTGCAATCCAGATCAACAATCTTCGGAATCTGGAATTCCAGGGCGTCCTGATAAACGAAACGTTACCTGAAAATATTCTAATGGACCCTGATATCAATGTGGACCAAACGATCAATATAAGTCCATATTCAAAAAACACGATCCAATATTCTGTCAAAGCACTACGGCCTGGAAACTACACCATCCCACCCACTGAGATCGAAATTGTAGACCATGGGATAAAGTACTACCAATACACCAACTCAACAGAACTAGTTGTATACGGACCATACATCAATGCTACAAAGACAGCCACAGTTGATGGAAATAATCCACAACTTTTTGATATCACTGTAAAAGTGAAGAATGAAGGTAATCGTGCAGCATATGTAGAGATCAAAGATGAAATGTTGCCAAATTCAGTTGTTATGGAAGGAAAGACAGCAACTGAGATGGTCATCTTCCCCGATAAAGTAAAAACCCTGGAGTATTCTGTAAGGATCGAAGACTTTAAAGTAAATCCAATAGTCCCTTCAGCAGAAATATACTTCTCAGACTCAAAAGGATATTCTGACACTTTTAAGACGAAAAGATTCTACTTATTTGAAGAAGAGGTAGAAATACCAGAATCCATCGAAATACCGGAACATGATCTGGAAACGGAAGTTTCTGAAGATACCACCGAAAGTGATGGAGAGGACAGTGAATACCCTTCATTTGGACGTATCCGATCTGTAAAGGACATCATCGATAACACGATGAGAATAATTAATGAAGCACTTGAATACAAGTGAGTATTCATATTCCATATCGAACGAAATCTTTTTAGCCATCTCAATAGTTTAGGCTACAGGAATGAGACATGAAAAAAGAACAAGGATTTGAAAAAGCTAAATTCGAGATAATACTCTCGGGAAGATCAAATGTTGGAAAATCATCCATCATACGAGAGCTTACGGGTAAAAAAGTAAAAATCGGCAAGCGTCCGGGTGTCACGCTAAAACCTGCCCATAGCCTGCGCTCTGACCTACTAATTACGGACCTTCCCGGATTCGGTTTCATGAGCGGTGTGAAGGATCGAAAGCAGGACATCGTGAAGGACCAGATCGTACGTTACATCGAGAATAATGCAGACAGGATAAAGATAGCAGTCCTTATCATTGATGCAGTCTCATTCGTAGATGTGGTCGAACGCTGGGAAAGCCGCAATCAGATACCTATCGACATCGAAATGTTCGACCTATTCAACGAGCTTGGATTTGATACCATTGTCGCCATAAACAAGATGGATAGAATAAAAGACGTAGAACAGCAAGAGAGACTTGATGGTATCGTTGAAAAACTTGGCCTGACCCCACCCTGGAACCAATGGAATTACATAATCGCTCCAACAAGTGCAAAAAAAGGAGACATCAAAGCACTTAAGGGGCTAATCCGAAAGCGCCTTCACGATATTAAGAGAGATGACCTTTTCAAATATATCTGAGATAACTATGAAATAAATATGGGATAAATGAGATTGTCTTCATTTATCTACAATTTAAGTTAATCTATGACTTACTTACTTTTATTTTCTTACCTTACGTGGAAAACAGCACCGATATCAAGTGCTATCTTTTCACATTTTTTAACATCAATGTCATTGAAACCCACAACGGTCATACGAGTCTGAATTCCCGCTGCAATGGCATCTCTTGTAAAATCCAGCATAGCATTATAGGAACCCTCAAAAGCAGGTCTGCATAACTCATTATATTTGCTCTCGGATTCTGCATTAAGGCTCACAGAAACCTCATCAAGACCTGCTTCTTTCAACTCAGCCACAACATTCCTTTCAGGATAAAGTAACTGGGCATGGCCATTGGTATCAAGTCTTACCTTCACATCCCTTTCCTTGAGCCAGCGAGTGACCTCCAACAGAACATCAAAACGGAGTGTTGCCTCACCGAACCCTGTAAATACCACTTCCCGGTATTTACCCAGATCGATCGACTCCAGTTTATTCAATATATCCTCTACAGAGGGTTCTTTTTTAAGACGGAGATCGTAACCGTAAACTCCATCTGAGACATCGCGTATGCAGAAAACACAACTTGCACTACATCTGTTGGTTATGTTAAGGTACAGGTTATCATGCCCTTCATAGCAAAGTGTACCAACATTCTCGAGATTTCCATCAAATTCGTTTTCTTTCATTTACAACCTCTTGTCTTTACATCATTGTTTTCCCAGCAACCAGACTCTATAACTGGAAATTTCTCATGAGGAACATTCGGTGAAAGGAAATACATCCCTGCTTTAGAACCATTATCTAACAATACATCTTCCCTGAAGAACCACTTTCCTTCAAGATCATCGATGGCATTTAATGTTTCACGATCCACATTAAAAAGTTCACCTGATATCCTTGAGGTAGGTTCACTCATCACCACGCCGGGAAAATCCTTCATGTCCAGCATCCGAAATCTTTCCTTTGTACAATTCTCAGATACAAGAACAGAATTCCCAAGTAAATGGTGGTTACAATATCCACTTTTCAAAGTACCGTAAACAAATAAAAGGCTCATTTTATCCCAAAGTTCATCTTGATGAGACCTTTCCTGACCGCATCCGGTAGCTGGCCACACTGTAATGCCTTCATATGCTCAGGATCGATCATCTTGATCGCTGCAGACATCATTGAATCAGAGCGCATGAGGTTATCCATCAGTTTTCTCACATAGACAGCGGTCTTGATCTCAAGTCCCATCTCTTTTCTCCAGCGCTCGTCATAATCTGTTAGTTTGCATTTTCCTTCAAGGAAATCAACGACAGTCTGACCAGCTATCTTTCCGCCAACCATTGCAGTGGATATACCTCCTCCATTGGTAGCTATGATATGGCCAGCCGCATCACCGGCAACAAGCGTATCCTTTGTAGCGGTCACTTTAGGAGCACCGCCAACAGGCACAAGCCCGGAAACAACGGAAAGGATAGAACCTCCTGTCAGCTTCTTGCTGGCTATCGGGTGCTCATACATGAACCTTTCAAGATAATCCCTTGCAGACATGCCGTTCCTGAACAGGACTTCCCTGATACCTACTCCAATATTGGCAGTATCGCCTCCCTGGGAGATCACCCATGCATAACCACCGGGAACATAATCTTTTCCAAAGTACATCTCTACAGCATCCCGGTCAACATTCACACCGCTTATCTCATACTCAAATGCTGTACCTGTACCCATTGGATCGGGATCACGCACAAGTCCCTTTGCTTTTCCAACGATCGAATTTGGACCATCAGCGCCTATGAGAACTTTCCCGTGGATCGTATGTTCACCGAAAACACCATCGACCTTAACAGTAGTACCATTTACCTCAAGGACATTGGTACCTGCCATGAGCTGTGCACCGTATTTGCCTGCCTCTTTTGCAAGGTACTTGTCAAACCTGCGCCTGTCGATAGCATCAGCATCTACTTCAAATTCCTTGGAATTACCATTCGGAGCAATAAAGCGCTGTACGCTGCTTGAAGCATAGATACATTCCGAAGGTATTGACTCAAGAGTAAAGGGAAGCTCAGCATTTGGAACAAGCTCCTGCAGAGTATCAAGATGAGGAAGGAAACCACCACATTGGAGTGGTATACCAATATCCTTCTTTTTATCAATGAGAAGTACGGATGCACCTGCCTGTGCTGCATAGGTTGCAGCTGTAGAACCGGCAGGCCCTGCACCAACAATGATCAGATCATATGAGTTTTCAGGCGTCATGGGAATGTGTTCTATAAGAGTGATATATTATAAATCTGTTTCAGCGGTTCCTACACCGAAGATGTGAGTGAGGAATTGAGGGACGGAACAAACGACTAGGTAAGTAGGAAGGTAAGTAGATAGACAGACAGTTAGATCAGACAGTCGGTAGAGCCAAATCGCTGAAAATGACAAACAAATTATAAATAAGCAAGAATGAACAAAAAAAACGTTGTGTAAAGAATAAATGACTCTATCCTTCACAGCAAAAAAGAAGCTGAAAAATTACTCAGCTACTTCACCGAAAGCGAACTTGCGCATTACTTTGGTGACCTTGATGGTCACTTCATCGCCAACGGAGGTGGCAGGTACAAAGATGACAAAACCGCTTACTCTTGCGATGCCGTCTCCTTCCTTTGCAATATCTTCAATTGTTACGTCGTATGTTTCGCCAGCTTCTACTGGAGCAGTTGATTCCATGTTGTTGAACAAATATTTCACATCCTTTTTGTGATGCTTGAAAGGACTAACTAAGCTGAAAAACATAATGGAAAAAGAAGCACATACTTGAGTAAATACCACCTAATACCTTACGTTCGAAGCAAAAAGTTATACTTTAAAGCATTAATTAAGTTGCATGGATGGAATATAAGGGTTCTGGTCTAAAAAAGCAATAAAGGAAGGCATCAGCTTTAATAGCCACCGCCTACCTGTAAAAGTTCAAAATCCATCTCATCCGGGACATTTGCCTTGAAAACAAAGACATTACACCTCAGATTCCTCGCCTCTGTAATGGCACGCTTCTGAGTGTCCGTGATCTGACCATCAGAAGTAGCAATACAGAACATCTTCCTGTCATTGTTGCTAACAAGGAAATCAAAGTCCTCTGAATAAGCCCTAAGGAAATCCACAAACGTTTTGAGCTCATCCCATTTGGCACATAGATGAATGTTCTTTGATGCAGAGTTCTCCACATACCAATCCTTGCTCATATAAGGATATGCATTATACTGGTCTTCGAGCTCTTCAAAGCTCTTGTAGATCCGATCCACATCACGCCTGAGACTGATCCATTTCCATCCCTGGTCTGCAAAGTACCTTGCTGCCAGTATCTCAACAATTGCTTCTTTATCGTTAATTTCCAGTTTCATCATAACACCCAAAGATCAAAGATCATCATCCTGTGAATAGCTTCTTCCAAGGCGAAGGGCTATTTCAGCTTTTTCAAGTTCACATCCGAGATAAGATGCATGGTCCACCTTTGATATGAGCTTCATCCTCATAATAGTGTCCATTATATCCCTTGCATTCTGTCCTACTATCGTTGCTTTCTCATGTTGCGCGACGATAACGCCACTACCATCATCTGCAGCTATACCTATCCTGAAAGGCCCTAATGAATCAAGTTCCCATCCGGCAAACTTCTGCGCCATGACATATTTTTCCGGAACTTCAACATCCGGACGCCTTCGTTTTTCTTTAAGGCATAGAAGATCAATGCCCAGGTCCTTTGGAGAGCTTTCCCTTTCCTTTGCAAGGGCCATCATCTTTGCTGCTGTGTTCAGTTCACTTATAGAACCACGCGTTTTCTCACTGAACTCAGGTGTGAACAGGATAGATGAACCCACATCTGCAGCAATACCACAAAGGGTTGCATTCACACCTGCAGAATCAGCATCAATAAGCTCAGTTACATTTCCTGCCCCAAAAAACACAGGAACATCAGGATACTCTTCATGGAATCTGGAATACCGTACAATAGATCTTGATATCCCATGCCCTATTGGATCAAGCACAGGATCGGCAATTATATTGCTAATGCCTGCTAACCTGGCGGCTTCGATATTGTTTACAAGGCTCTCAAAGCCTTCCCCTGCATCCGAGATCACAACTGCTGCAACACCAGCGCGAGCAACTTCTCCTGCCACTGCATCAATGTTACTGGAATTCAGGCTCAGCACGAGATCGACACCCTCATCCAGTGCAGCCTTGATCAGCTCCGGCCCCAGTGTATCAATGCTTATAGGAACAGTGGATACTTTACGAGCCACACGTACGGCCCTCTTTACATCCTCTGAAGATGCAGTGAGTGATGCACCAAGATCTATAATGTCAGCACCTTTTTTGATGAACGAAGTGATCCTGTTGGAAAGTGTTTCCTCATCAAGGCCAGTTGCATTCACAACTTCTGCCATCACTTTCATTCGGGAATCACCACCAACCTTCACATTTTTAAGGTTCATAAGTGGTTCAGCATTTTCCTCGATCCCATCAAGGGTTTCCAGTGCAATATCCCTCCATACATCGGAGAGAAGTTCGCATGCAGGAACCTCCAGTGAGAACTCAATCTCGTCAACGAAGCGGAGCACGCTACTAAGGTCGTAAGCATGTTTGGGACCCAGGAAGACCTTGCATCCCAATTCCTTTGCAACAATTGAAAAATCCCCGGAGCAAAGACCCGGTACAAAGATCACATCATACTTCTTCTGCTGCTTTTTTAGTGCAGAGAGTAGCCTGTGGGGAGTAAGAAATGCGGCTACTTCAATATCCAGAACAAGAACATCGGCGTTATCAACTACAGAGTAACGTACAGTTTTCCCTGCAAGCTTACCGGTTGCGACCAGAATTTCCATGACCTAAGATTAGCTGCATTGTAAAAAAGAATATCTATTGGAAGAAAAGCAGATCGATAAAAAAAGATGGTGGAACAGGACCGGTGATATTTCACACCGATCCATGAAAAAAGAACTTACTGGATTATGTCAATAATGGAGCCGCCGTATGATGCCTGTGCACCTATTGGTTCAACTACTGTACGACGTCCCCGTTCGACCCGAGAAAAAGAGGAGGACCTCGATGTGTTTGTATTTGTGTTTGTGTTCTCAACAGCACCCGTGTGGGACTGAGGACCAAGAACCTGTGGAGACTGCACACCGGTCATGATGGCCATAACACGCACTTTACCTTCGAAATCGTCCCTGATACGTGCTCCCCAGATGACATTTGCATTTGGTGAAAGCTCATAGGTAAGGGATGCTGCGATCTCTTCTGCTTCCTTCAGGCTAAGATCAGGACCACCTGTGATGTGTACAAGGCTGCCTGTTGCACCTCTGTAGTCAACATCAAGGAGTGGGTGATTGAGTGCTGTACGAACAACATCGTTGCTCTTGTCCTGGTTCTTGCTGTCTCCGACAAGCATGACAGCAACGCCACCGCAGCTCATGATAGCACGGATATCTGCGTAGTCAAGGTTGATGAGAGATGGCTGTGTGATAGTCTCTGTGATTCCTTTTACGGTCTCAGCGATCAGCTGGTCCATAACGGAGAATGCCTGCTCGATAGGCAGGTTTGGAACATAATCAAGAAGCCTGTTGTTGTCAAGAACGATAACAGTGTCAGCTGCCCTGCGGAATTCCTCAAGACCTTCCTCTGCCTTTACAGTACGTGCTCGCTCCACCCTGAACGGACTGGAGACCATACCTACTACGATAGCGCCCTGTTCCTTTGCGATCTCTGCAACAACAGGTGCTACACCAGTACCGGTTCCTCCACCCATACCAGCTGTTACGAAAACAAGGTCACTTTCCTTGAAGATCTCTTCAAGGGTACCGCGTGCAAGCTCTGCAGCTTTTGCGCCAACTTCAGGATAACCACCAGCACCAAGACCTCTGGTAAGGGTCTTACCGACAAGGATCTTCTTGTCAGCACGGATATGATCCAGATGCTGTTTATCAGTATTAATAGCAATAGTTTCTGCACCTTCAATACCGATGTTATACAAACGGTTGATGGTGTTGTTTCCAGCACCGCCACAACCAACTATTGTGATCCGAGGCATTCCAAATCCTTCGAACTGGTCGTCTGCTGATACTGACTGTCTGTACTCTTTCTCTTTTTCTGTGTTTCTTAATGCTTCTTGTACTATAGACTGCACGTTCATCCCCTCTCTTGGATATTGCATTCTGCTGCAATTTGCGTGTGTTAAACACGCCGACTGTAGTTAGATCAATGTTATGCTCCTTACGATTACGTCAGGAGGCTTTACTCTCTCTTGTCCGCAAGCATCCCTGCGGCCGCCCGTGTTGTAAGCGAACGGTTATATTCCGGCAAAAATGAAGTAGTCTATAGTAGCCACTGACTGAGTTACTACTACCGGGAACCCCGATAACATTCTCCACATCACCCTCTCTTGCTGTCAGAAATAAATCTGACATATGGAACAGACCTGAATGACAACACCTAAACATCTGCCAGACCTATTCCAATATGACTGTCGTCTGAAAATACTATTTATAGATATTAATATATAAGGTTATCGACAATTGTCGCAAAGCGCTTGGACATTACTGCAATCGATTTGATATTTAATACGATTTATAATTCTAATATTGTCGAACTTTTGATATTTAAAGGAAAGAACATACCAATTGCAAATATTGTAAAATAATATATTATACTGAACTTTATTATATAACCTGATCAATAATCATTTGTAACGTTCCAGAAAAGTACTTGCTACCAAACAGAAATCTTGAATAGATAGGAAAAGCAAACCTGGATAAAAGAAGATCTCAGATAATAAGGAATGATAACATGGGAAGATATTCAGTCGATGAATTCATTGAAATTACCGGGCAAAAAGACCTCGGAGAGGGTTTATTTGAGCTTGAAAGAGACAGGATGCTTGAGCTTAACCTTAATGGACGGGTATGGACAAAGCGTGGTTCAATGGTAGCGTATCTTGGTGACGTGAAGTTCACAAGAGAGGGAGTACTCGAACATGGAATTGGAAAAATGCTTAAAAAAGCAGTCACCGGGGAAGGTGTCAGCCTTACAAAAGCAGAAGGCCAGGGGAAAGTTTACCTTGCAGATGAAGGCAAAAAGATTTCCATACTCAAACTTGATAACGACTCTATTTTTGTCAATGGTAATGACCTTCTTGCCTTTGAAGATGGGATTAACTGGGACATCAAGATTATGAAAAAGGTCACCGGAATGCTCGCAGGAGGACTTTTCAACGTCAAACTTGAAGGGACCGGAATGGTAGCGATCACCACACACTATGACCCGCTGACACTTAAGGTGACAAAGAACAGGCCGGTCTTCACTGATCCAAATGCAACAGTTGCATGGTCAGGCAACCTGAAACCGGACCTTAAGACCGACATATCCCTTAAGACACTTGTCGGACGTACAAGCGGAGAAAGTGTGCAGATGGCTTTCAAAGGGGAAGGATTTGTTGTAATACAGCCATATGAGGAAATACCTTTCCAGGCAGCACCACCTTCTTAAAAATAAAGAGCAGGAAATAAGTGAAGGTGCAACAATGCGCCTTCCAAATTTGATTTACCCCTTGGTAATGCACTCATATCGCACATCAGCACGACTTATTTTTGGTACATTGCCCCACATTCCCACATATGCTCCCTGAACTACCAGAGCACCATCAATACCGGGAATGTCCTTTACAACATCGAAAGCTTCCTCAACAGCACCCCTGCCAATACCCGTAGAATTTGAAAGAGCGGTAGCTGCAGAGTCCGCCAGTGAAACATCATCTGAAAATATGACAGCAGCATCTGCCTGACCAAAACTTATGGATGGACCTACAGTGCCCGAAGAAGTGCAGATCCCACGAATTTCAGAAGAAGGTTCAATTACAAGTCCAATATCCTTAATGGAAGAAGTTCCTGCATATATGCCAATAATAACCTGCCGGTCATTAATGATCGCAATGTCACCGCCATTATCAACAATCGCAAAGGAGGCACCTGCATCCACCATCGCTTCAACGGCAAGTGCTGATATTGTACCGGCAACTGCACTCATGGGACCTATCCCCATGGCATTACCTGCCTTTACAAGCCTCCTGACGACCTCCGGTGCATCTGCACTGCATTCATAGGGCTCCAGTGTTATCTTAAAATAAGGATCCTGAAGGATATGCCCTTCCAGTTCTGCCCTATGCAGAGCGATCGCACCCTTTGCTGCATCAACATGAGATTGCTCGTCACCGACGATGGTGACAATTGTCTCCTTGAGCTGAAAATGCTCTTTCATGATCCCAGATCACTGGCCAAGGGCCAGGGCGTTATGCGGGCACATTTTAAGACAGGTACCACACTGGATACATTTATCAGAATCAACCTCGACACTCCAGTCATCTGCGAATGAGAATACCTTCACAGGACAGACAGAAATGCAGGCACCACATTCCACACACTCGTCCTCATCCCGGTGTATCGGAGTGTTAAGTACCACGACCTCAGCACCCCTGTTAACAAGGGCATCACGGATCTTCGCAAGCTGATCGGAAGGTATTTCGGCCACAACTTCGCCGTGGATCGGATCGAAGTGTGCCTGGGAGATGTTCAGTAATGAACCTGTTTCGATAATAGATTCCGCAAGGATAGGTGTTGTAACGATATCTGCAGCCATATTTATTTTTATCATCATATTTAGTGCCTCCTTGCAAGCAATTTGCTGATATCATCACTTGTGACTATACCCAGAACATGCTTATTAGAATCAACCACCGGAAGTGCCGAAACATTATTGCTATCCAGTTTGAAAGCTGAAATGTCGACAGCTTCATCAGGACTTGTCGTGACAACATTTCGGGTCATTATATCCTTGACAAGATCATGTTCATCTTTTGCCACAGCCTTTGATATATCCCATGCAGTGACAATTCCCACAAGATGATTTCCACTATCTACCACAGGTAAATGGTTGAATTGCATTTCCATGATGATCTTAGCAGCATCATGGAAACCTGCATCTTCATGGATAGTGGTAACATCGGAGGACATAATATCCACCACAAGTAGATTCACATTGGTCTGTTTCATTGCATTGCATGATGTGGTCGTAGGAAGACGTTCCACAGGCATGCTTACAAGGAAATCACCGGCCTTGATCCATTCCTTTAGCTCATTGGCTATCTGACGTGATTTCTTGAAGCTTGACATTGGAGAGGTTGGAACTTCTTTTCCGTCAATATCTATAGAACCGGAACGAAGTTCACCATATGTCACTGCCCTGAGCGCCGGCCGGTCCCTGCTGGGAATTCCGTAGTCAAGCAGGTTAGTGACAATATCATCATCTGTTATTGCAGTGGCTTTTGCGAGATCCTCATTGAGAATCGGGATTGGTATACCCATTCCCACATACAGTGATGTGCCATAGCCTTCGAATGTTGCAGCACGTATATATTCCGAACTCATTTTCTTGAAGTCGCCTTTTAGCATCAGTGTGCCAAAACCTGCTGCAGGGGAGTGCTGTGTTCCTTCGCCCACAATATACCCCTGAGTACCACCCAGGAAAATACGTGTGCCGGTACCAATGGTCTCATAGTTCGGATCATTGTGCATAGGCGAAAGTACTCCGGCACCGGAGTAGGTAACATTTCCACAATGAGGTAGCAGTGAACCCATATAAGTGTGCAGAGTGTGGTTTGTGCTGTTGGTCGCAGCATTGTACTTCTGATAGGAATTACGTGGATTGAGCATGATAGCCTGATTCAGGTCATATATGTTGATGGTCGTATCAATGACCTTTCTTGGATAGCAGTCTGTTCCAGGAGATGTACCGTGCAGGTCAATGGAATTACCCCGAACAAGGTCCTCTATTACATGTGCACCGCCATATTCCATGCCCTTTGACTGGGACTGCTGTGTTGCACCTATGTAGGCATCCACGGCAGCAACCCCGGAATATGCCTCCACGTCATTAAGCCATAACTTGCCGATCCTGATAGGAGGTTCCGAGTGACCAAAGTTCAGCCATACACCTGAGGAACACATGGCTCCGAAGGTACCTGTCGTAACAACATCTACCTCTTTAGCGGCACCTTCTGCCCCTAATTCGCCTACAATATCCACCATTTCTTCAGCAGTTACAACATTAACACTACCATCGCGTATCCTGCCATTGATCTCATGAATTGATTTTTTGACCATGTCCATTACCTCTGCATTATATTGAGTAATAATCAAACGTGCATATATTACTTCCGGTAATTTAAAAATTCAGGTAAGTTTGCTTCAATATCAAAAAAAGAGAAAGCAAAAAAGAAAAGGATGGAATTATTTTGGTAACGTTATGTGTACAGTGGTACCAAAACCTTCCAGGCTCTTCAGCCAGATATTACCATTGTGGACATCAACTATCCTCTTGGATACATGCAGACCCAGACCAGTACCGCCATGGATCCTTGTAAGAGATCCATCCACCTGATAGAAGCTTTCAAAGACCTTATCCACCTTATCCTTGGGAATTCCAATACCATTGTCCTTCACACGGATATGAATATAATCTGCTTCATCCTGAACGGAAATTACCACTTCTCCTTCAGACATGAACTTGACCGCATTATCAAGAATATTGTTCAATGCAGTTGTCAGACGTTCTTCGTCACCACAGATGTTTGGAATGCTATCAGGAACTTCTTCTTTGAAGACAATATTGTTCGCCCCCATCTGGGCACGTGCAACTTCAATAGAATTGAGGATAAATCTCCTGACTGAAACCGTTGTGAAATTGTATTTGTATTTGCCTTCTTTTTCCATGCTCATGTAAAGCAAGGAATCAATAAGGCTTCTGAGCTTCTCAGCGTTTCTTACAACAGCATCGTTAGCTCTTTTCTGCTCGATGCTCAGTGGACCGAATTTCCCCTCACCCAGAAGTTCGCTAAAACCTTTGATAGAGATCATAGGAGTCTTCAGTTCATGGCTGAGGTTTGCAAAGAACTCATTCTTCATTTTGTCGACGGATCTGAGATCCTCGTAATCTCCCTGCGTCTTTTCGAACAATTGGGCATTCTCGATGGCAATACCAATGTGTTTTCCCACGTGTTCAAGAACTTTTATGTTCTTCTCATTAATTGACTCATCGTCCGAGATCTGCAGAAGAACAAAACCAACGACCTTGTCCCTGGAATAAAGATAGAATGTAAGGTTGCTCCTTGTTACAAAGCGAGAATCCTTCCTGATAACCTCTTCTGAGATAATGGCATGCTTTGGAAGGTCTGCAACATTCTTGAACATGTCCTCTTCCTTAGAGTAAGAAATGTTGGATGCAAGATCATCTTCAGGTCCAATATGTGCCCTGAGGTTGGCCTCCCGTTTATCGTGATCGATAATATACACGCCACCTGCATCGATATCCAGAAGATCGCCGATCTCCATCAGGATCTCCGAAAGCAGGTCATCGATATCCAGTGACTCAGATGCAAGTGTGACTGCAGAATAAAGTACAGAAATATCACGTTCATTGTTCGCGATTTCCATTTCAGCAAGCTTGCGATTTGTTATGTCAAAAATGATACCATAAAAATGACTTATACTTTGATCAGCATTCCTTTCGATCAAAGTGCTCTCATATACCCACCGGACATCATCAGACTCTGTCAGAAGCCTGTATTCACAGTTGAACTGTTCTTTTCCTTCAGCAGCAGCTTCATCGATCAGTTTTTGGACATTGTCCCGATCATCCGGATGCAATATATTATGATAAAGCAGAGTTCCTGATACAAAGTCCTCCTCTGTATATCCAAACTTTTCAACATTTTCTGTCACAAATTCTACAGGGCGACCTTCTTGCGCAGACCAGAAAAATATTGCTGCAGGACTCCTGTTAATGATAGACTCCAGCCGAACCCTGGTCTCAGCTGAATCTTTTATTTCTTCAAGAGATTGTTTTAAGATAGATTCCAGATCGACCTTTCCACAAATATCCATAGATATATCTTGTTCTTCATTCATACGACCTCATCCCATTGGCCAGATTGTAGACTGTATATAATCAATTGTGATACGCATATATAAATATGTATATGTTGGGATTTGTATAATAATAAATATATTCCAATTGAGTTACGATTGTTAGCAGATTGAATAATTATTATCATGATGATGAGGCCGATACTGGAAATTATACAATTAACCAAAAGTACACAGGACAAATGACGAATTTTTTTAGAGAGTACGGTCAGCTAAAGCTGGAATCCTTTTCTTGAACAGCATCATCCGGAAATTATCCCAAAAACTTATTAAAGGCAAAAGAGTATAGCCAGAAGAAATTCCTTGTATAAATCAAACACTTGGATATTAACTAAATACTTACAAATTTAATCGAGTTGATTATAGTGGCAATAGAAAAAGGAGACGTTATTAAGCTGTCATACACCGGAAAGTTCGACGAAGACCAGATCTTTGATACAACCAATGAAGATCTTGCAAAAGAGAACGAGATCTATAACCCACGCGGCATGTACGGTGGCGATGTAGTTATCGTAGGCGCAGGACACACCATTGCAGGTCTTGATGCCGATCTTGCAGGCAAGGAAGTTGGATACAACGGTAACGTTGTTATCGCACCAGAGGATGGTTTTGGCGAACATGACCCTAAACTTGTTGAGAACATTTCCCTTACAAAGTTCAAGGACCAGAAAGCACACCCTGGCATGAACATCGAGATCGACAACAAGAGAGGTACCGTCACAAAGGTCATCGGACGCAGAGTACGTGTTGACTTCAACCACCCACTTGCAGGAAAGGAAGTTACCTACGATTACACCATCA
This sequence comes from Methanococcoides sp. NM1, assembly GCF_900774285.1. Lineage (NCBI taxonomy): Archaea > Methanobacteriati > Methanobacteriota > Methanomicrobia > Methanosarcinales > Methanosarcinaceae > Methanococcoides > Methanococcoides sp. NM1. The sequence goes on along the minus strand of NZ_CAAGTW010000002.1, from coordinate 137,726 downwards.
ATGAGAAGATCGAAGACGTTGCTGAGAAGGTAAAAGGCCTCCTTGCACTCTACACAGGAGTACCAGACCTTGAAGTAGAGGTCAATGACAACAAAGCAGCTATTCAGGTACCTGCAATGCTTTCATTCAACCAGCGCTGGCTCATGGCAAAGGGAAGAGTTGCAAATGAACTTATAGAATATGTAGGTCTTGACGAAGTAAGCTACGTTGAAACCTACCCAGTTGAAACCCCGGCACCTGTCGAAGAAGCAGAAGCTGAGGAAGAGATCACAGAAAGTGAAGAGTAAACCTCTTCACATTCTTTTCTGGAGGCCCGATATCATGATATCGGAGCAAAAGTATTATACCTGAAAACACTATTTAGGAAACATTCATTTGCTGAGGTAGCCAAGTGGACTACGGCGCCGGTCTTGAAAACCGGTAGTGCTAACGCGCTGCAGGAGTTCGAATCTCCTCCTCAGCGTCCACATCTTTTTTTTGTGATTGTTTCTAGCTCGAATGTAATTGCTTTAGTAGACTGAAGTTGTATTTTGTGATAGCTTGATCATCATCAAACTTTCATAATCTTAAGCAACTGCAATGCTAAACACAAGGGGTTCTTCCTCATCGTCATAAATTTCTATCGATAAATAATCAGAGCTACTCAATGTTTGCGCATATCGCACTTGAACATATTCCACCCGTGTAATGTTGTCATCCAGAGTAACTACATATTTGTAAGATCCTAAAGTCGAAGTAACTACAGGAGAACGAACAATCACAGGAGAATATATTCCTTCACTTGAATTGATCATATAGCTTTCATTAAATATCGAATTGTTGTTTTCATCAAAAACATTCACTTCAACTTTATGAGGATCCAGGCTGTAGCTCCAGATATCAAATCTTAAAGGATCTAGCTCGTATCTATTCTCGGAGTCAGAATTGTATGCATTCTTGAAAGTGAAGTTTACCACCATAATTCCCACGATCAAGATCAGAAGAATTACAACTATACGAGAATATTTTCTTTGTAGATCTGAAAATAAACTATCCTGTACTAAAATTTATTGATATATTCTGAATCAGTTTTCGAACTAGATTAAAGAGTTAAAGCTGGGAATATAGCGGAAAACCAGTAAATCCACAATATGATCGTTAAGATCCCTGCAAGTAGTATCTTGACCATATTCCTGGTGAACATGGCGAATATGCACCCACAAAGAACACCAGGCAAGACCACGAAAAAATAAGGAATTAATTTTTGTGGCAGATAGTGAAACAATCCTGGTATTACAGTTGTTTCAATAGAAAGGAAATGATATACTGTAAGCGTTCCTATAACTATCAGAACACCAATTATATTTTCATTTCGATTCCTATTTTTACTTTGCATATAGATCACACCAACCGGCTGTTCAATACCCAACACAAATATCTCCTGGCTCACCGAACACTCATCAAATCCCCCAATATTAGCACTATCCAGATCATGCGATAGTAGAACCCTCATACACGATCAAACCGCCATCAGAAGCTATCATAAACTCCAGATGCTCTGAGCTTCCCACATTTGTAGAATATTCAACACTGCCTTTCTGAGTCGTAACAGATCCATTATCCAGCGTAAGCCTGTACGTATACATCCCTATTGTAGGAACTGACTTCCTAATTCTAATTTCTTCATTTGCCCCTATGAGATACACCTCATTATATAGCTTCACACCTTCCGGATCAAGTATCTTCACCCTTACTTCATGATCAACAAGGTCCTTGTTCTCAATGCTCAGTACTGCACCATCGATCTGCAACTTGGGAACAGCAGCTATAAAAGCAAGAAGTATAAGTCCTACGAGCGCGACCGCCAGAATTGCAACAATGACCGGATTTCTTCTTTGCATATTCCACCTCAGGCATCTGCCTATCAGAGCAAGCTCCCTATGAATGCTCCAATGGTTGTACCAATAGTCAGACCTAAGACCAACTTCCATTTTATTTCATTGAACATGAAATACGTAACCGGGATAGCGATAATGAACATGATCACTCCACGGATGAGTGGTTGTAGACATGATGCAGGCATAATATCATCCGGTTATTGTTGCATAGATCAGATCGTCTCCAGAAGCTCATCCAGAGTGAGTGATTCACCGATTTGGGTAGCTCTTCCATCATCCGTTAGTGTGAATTTGCCCTGTGAAACACCAGTGACCACAAAGTGTTCTGGACCAAAATCCTTGGTAGGCGGGTATGTGTCGTTTGTCAGGTAAAGCAACACCTTTTCTCCGGACGCAAAAGAAGGTTCATCTTCCACATCCATGATGACATAACCATCGTCCCCACCTTGTGTTCTAACGATGACTTCCTTTTCAGACAATGGATTTTTGAGATACTGATCCACACTTACCACTACATCAGTATAGATGAGAACATTCCATCCTAGATCATAGATATCATCGGTTGGCCTTTCCCCATCGACAGTATTCCATTTGCATGGCAGGATCTCCTTGACCGTACCTATGAGAATTACATCGGACCGATCACTCAGATCTTCATGGCTTAAGTATTCGAGACAGCTACTGATCCCGATCGTAACTTTACCAGAGTTATCACTAACCTGCTCAGCCAATGGTTCAGTGCTTTGCTCGTTCTCTGTGATGGAGCTGGTATTAAGAGTATCTTCGCTTGACTCTGCCGCTGTTACTGCTGCTTCACTGCCTTCAGCAGGGGCATCATCAGACCCTGCGACCAAAGGCTCAGCATCAGTTTCGTTCTCATTCTGTTTTGCGATCTCGAGCCCTGCCGATGCTAGAACCATCACAAATACCAGCAGCACTGCAAAAATTATCATGTATCTCTCCTGAGTTCCGATCTTTGGCATTTTAAAAGTACCCCATATCAACTTTAAAACAATTAAAAAATATTCTAACAAATTATATAAGATTTTTGCTTTAATCACACTTCATCCATTATTCATAAACTCAACTGATCAGGCATAAACAAAGCACCAACCAAGTTAATCAGAATGTGCTGTGCGGAAAACGTTAAGGAACAAAAGAACAAAAATAAATATGTGAGTTCACAAATGGAAAACAAAAATATCTTCTGGATCTTTGGCATCCTCCAGAGCGTTACGCTAGGAGCAATAATTTTCCTGATATTCAGATCACTGAACATGATCAGCGAGGTCGAAGTGATCGGATCAGATACTCAGATCGTGTTATGCACTTTGTTCCCGCTATTTTTGCTGATCGTGGAATACACGATCTACTCAAAGGACTAAAAGCAAAATACTGTTAATCCTCAGCCAAAGCGTGGACCACCGACATCGGCATTATTATTGTAGCCCCTGGATTCCCAGTACCCTTCATAAGGTTCATCTGTGACCTCGATGCCAGTCACCCATTTTGCCCACTTGTAGCCGTACTTGCCTTCTGCCACAAGCTGGAATGGAAAACCCCTATCCTGTGGAAGTGTCACATCATTCAGCTTGTACCCGAGGATGATGTTGTTGTCAACAAGATAGTCCAGATCAAGAGCCGTTGAATAGCCATCTTCGGAATAGAATATCACAGTTGTAGCCCCGTCCTGCACACCTGCATCATCAAGAAGGGTCTTTACAGGAACACCCGTCCATTTTGCTACGAAGCTCCAGCCTTCGACACAATCAAGGATCACTACCTTTGAAACGTTCGGGTATGAAGTGACCTGACCGTAGGTAAGAGATTGAGGGGTGTCCACCATACCACCGATCCTTAGCAGGTATGTGTCATCATTTATCCGCTGAGTTCCTTTTATGGCGTTGTTCCTCTGCTCACTGATAGGAGTTAGCTCCACTCCCTGATACTCAAGGGTTTCAACTTCGTCCCCATAGGTCCCATCGCTACCATCATCTGTATCTGAAGACACACAGCCTGAAGATAATATTACAAGAGATACAAGAAATACCAGAATTGCAATTAATGCCCACTTCATATGCTAACCCTCCCTAAGAAGGGTTGGTGCTGATGGATAAAATGTCTTTTGTGAAAGAACTTTGTAAAAGAGCCTGAAAATAAAAGTTTCAACCCCCCCCAATAAACTCATGTCAAACTCCTAATAAATTAAAAGAAGAAACTAAATATACCATATGAGCAGAATTTATATGGAGAATCAGGGTGGCAGAAACAAAAGAAGTACTTCACAGGTATAACCGCTACTCACATGTTTATGACCTTTTTGAAGGCATAATGGAATAGCTCGTCTTTAAAAGATGGAGAGGTAAGGTATTCTCAAAGGTTGAAGGCAGGTGCCTCGAAGTCGGCTTCGGAACCGGAAAGAACTTCAGCTACTATCCCAAAGATGAAAGCGTGAGTATGGTGGCCATCGACCTCTCCCCGGGAATGGCAGCAAAATCAAAAAAAAGAGCGACAGGTGTTGATGTGAATCTGATACTGATGGACGCCCAGCATCTTGCTTTCAAGGACAACGTATTCGATTCTGTTGTGATGACCTTTGTGCTTTGCTCGATCCCTGACCCGGTGAAAGGAGTGGAAGAATGTGTGAGAGTGTGCAAACCCGACGGGAAAATCATCAACCTGGAGCATGTCCGCACCAAAAACCGCCTGATAGCTTTTATGCAGGACCTTATGAACCCGATAACATACGGGCTTTTTGGCTTTAATGTGAATCGCAACACACGTGGCAATATAGAAAAAGGCGGAGCGACGATCATAGAAGACAGGAACATGACCTTTACAGATATATTCAGGCTTTTGGTCAGCAAACCAAATAAGTGACACACAAATCAGATATTTGATCAAAACGAAAACGATAGTGTTATAAATGATTAATCATTATAGATATCTTCGCTCAACTGAAGAGGTGAAAAGTAAATGGAAGACGATTACGATGAACTTGATGATCTGATAATGCAGAAACCTTCAGAAGGAGAAAGGGTAAAGAAAGAGCATGAAATGCTTGACAAAGCCGCATCCCATCCAATAAGAAGGAAGATGGTAGGCGCCATAGGAGTTTTCGGGAAACCGGAAGAACAACTCAAGAAAGAGGTGGAGGTTGACGATAACGCCTTCAAGTATCACATGGATTTCCTGACAAATGCCAATATCGTAGTGATCAAAGAAGACATCTACAGGCTCACTGACGCCGGCATTGACCTGCTCTCAGCAACCGAGCACCACAGGGAATCCTGAAGAAGCGATTGATGAAAGGAGGATGGTGTGCAGCCTTCTTTTTTGATTATTTGTTTTTGTAGTATTTTGCAGCATTGAGTATTACCTAGGTATGCCTATTTTTACCCACACGGTGATGTGGTCGTTGTCCCCTTGAATCATTGTGGCCTTATTCCTGGTCCCCTGTAAGCTCATCCCACAAAGCCTGTGCTGCTTTCCTATCCTTGTCAGTCACAGGTGTATCGGAATCGTATATTCGCCCGTCCTCCAATTCAGCCCTAAATCTTGATTTATTTTCTTCTGTCATAGTATCATTACCTCCACAATTAAAGATCGTAGTTGATCAAACTCCTTTTAATCTTGAGATTTCCTTCTTCTTACATTTACTACGTGAAAATGACACTCCCGATAGATTACCATAAATTGAACTATTCCAATCGAATGGACTTTTGGTATATTTGCCCTCTAAGGTCTGATCTTAAACTGCAAAACGTTTTCAATTGCTTCATGTAATGCAAAGCACGATAGACAGCACTTGTATTTTGTAAAAGCGTGAAATATTTTAAAGTTCGAATTTCGGAAGGAGGATTTCTACAGAGCGCTTTTAGGAAATCTATATATTTACTGACATAGGTACTTTATTGGAAATTTGTTTTAGTCTTATGTGCTGGTGGGAATAAATGGAGAAACTTTTTGAAACTATTTTTAATTCCGTAAACGATGGAATTCTTATCTATAATCTTGAAGGACGTTTTTTGGAAGTAAACCAGATTACTTGTGATGATTTGGGATATCAAAAGGATGAATTACTACAAATGACGGGAATGGATATAACACCCCCGGAATTTAGAGAAAAATTATATGAGCAAATGTTTGGAAAATTGAATCAGGGAGGTGGAATTGTCGAAACTATGTGCAGATGCAAAGACGGTTCTTTAGTACCAATTGAACTTAATATTCGTCCAATCGAATACAAAGGAAGCCCTGCAATTCTAGCCGTTGTCAGAGATATAACCGAACGCAAGAAAGCAGAAGAAGCAATGCTCAATTCCAAACTTGCTGCGGAGGCTGCTAACCGGGCCAAATCGGAATTTCTCACAAATATGAGCCATGAACTAAGAACCCCTCTCAATTCAATCATCGGATTCTCGGATATACTTTGTAGTGAGGACTTTGGTGCCTTGAATGAAATTCAGAAACGCTATCTATATAATGTTAATAAAAGTGGTAAGCATCTTTTGGAACTGATCAATGATATGCTGGATTTATCAAAGATCGAAGCTGGTAAGATGGAACTTTTCCCTGAAAAGTTTGCTATTCACGACGTCATTAATGAAATCAAAGCGACAATGACGCCTCTTGCAAAAAAGAAGGACATCGAACTGAAATGTATATTAAATATCGAAAATCCCCTAATAGTGGCGGACTCAGTAAAATTCAGGCAGATTCTCTATAACCTTGTAAGCAATGCTATTAAGTTTACCGATAAGGGAGGATCTGTGACAATAAGAGTGAACACATCGAATGAGCAGGCCTCTATTTTTGTAGAAGACACCGGTTTAGGCATCTCACCAAATGATCAGGAGAAACTGTTCAATCCGTTTAGTCAGGTGGATTCATCACTCTCAAAGGAATATAGTGGCACAGGCCTGGGTCTTGCTCTTGTGAAATATTTTGTAGAGATGCATGGTGGTGAGGTTTGGGTAGAAAGTGAAGTTGGAAAAGGAAGTACCTTCGGGTTTAGTATACCAACAAATTTCGAAAATACATCCAGTTGATTAATATTAGCTCGAATGCAACTGCTTTAGTAGACAGCATTTGTATTTTGTTAGCAATATTGATCATTAATCGTTCTCGACCTCAATCTCCAAACCACCTGTGATACCAGCTACAAAGTTGTATATGGCTGCCATGATGATACCTAAGATAAGTCCTATGATGCCGTAGAGGATAGGGAATATGATTATCGATTCAATGCCGAAGTCAGAGTTTATGCCATGCCCATAAAAAACAGATCCGACCAGGGAAGTAATGGCAATTATTATTGCTGGACTTATTGGAAAGCTACAACTTATTTCACAGCAGGATCTTAGCCAGTATCGGAGCAAGGAACACCGTCACCAATCCGGCAATGCCGATCGCAAGCCCACTCATGGCTCCCTCGGCCTCTCCTATCTCAACGGCCTTGGTCGTGCCGAGAGCATGGGAAGAGGTTCCTATGGCAATTCCGATCGCTACCTTGTCTTCTATTCTGAACAACTTGCAGATCAGAGGACCCAGCAGAATGCCTGCTATTCCTGTGAAAATGATGCCTGCAACAGTTATGGATGGTAAACCACCAAGCTGGTTCGAGATCTCTATTCCGATGGGTGTTGTAACAGATTTTGGTATCATGGAGATGCTTAGTAGATGATCAAGCCCGAACATCTTGCACATGACGATTATGCTCACAATACCTGCTGTCGAGCCTACAATTATCCCTGCAAGTATTGGAATGACATTTTCCTTAAAAATACTAATTTTCTTATACAGAGGCACAGCCAGGATAACCGTAGCAGGCCCAAGGAAGAAAGATATGAACTGTCCTCCCCTGTTGTAATCATCAAAGGTGATATGAAAGCTTAGTAGAAGGGCCATTATCACCAGCATACTCAGCACAAGTGGGTTTAGTAAGGGAGAACCCGTCTTTTTGTAGAGCAAGCTGCCTGCATAGAATGTTAATAGGGATAGCCCTATGCCAAAGATCGGAGATCTCACCAGAGAAGAAATAAGTTCACTCAAAGGATTGTCTCCTTTTCATCAGTATCTGTACTGTTATGCCGGTCACTACTACAATGATGATGGTCGAGACTACGGATATGAACAACAGGGCAGTCCATTTTCCTTCAAGTATGGAGAAACAGGTTATCAGCCCCACAGCCGCCGGTATGAAAAAAAATGAAAGATGCTTCAGCAGGAAGTTGCTTACATCTTCTATCATGGATAGCTTGAGGATACCAGTTAGCAGAAGTGCCAGTAATAGCAGCATTCCCAGCACACTTCCAGGAATGGGAAGGTTAAGGAAATTATGGATGAGATCACCCATAAAGCATATAACAAGAATTATGGCGAACTGAATGATACGCTTCATTAGATCACTTTCATTATATTAGATAAAGTCGAAGCATTTGGCATTAGGCGGGCGTAAGGTCAGTAGCAAATAATAGCAGTTTCGGTCCATGAATTGATTCATGGACCTGACGAAAGAAAATGCTCAATTACTGCTGGTTTCTGGGCTTACCTGAATTCCGACCAGAGCTTCTATTTGGGTTTTGACCAGACTTTTTCTTTGTCTGATTCCTACCCTGGCCTTTGTTGGGATTTTCTGATCGCCCAGCTTTGCCTTCTACCTTTTTAGCCTTGACGTTTCCTTTTTTAGCTTTACCTTCACCCTTTTTGCCTCTGCCTCTGCCTTTAGCTCCGGTACTTCCCTTTCGTCCTCTCTGTTGTTTTGGAGCTGGCTTTGCTGCATCACCGGTGGCATTCTTTGCCTTTTCGGAATGATAATTATGTTCAGCGACATCGATCTCCATGTTGGTGAGTTCTTCGATATCACGAAGGAAGTCACGCTCATCCGCTGCACAGAAAGAGTATGCTGTTCCGTCAGCTCCTGCTCTTGCTGTACGTCCTATGCGGTGCACGTAGCTCTCAGGGATATTCGGCAGGTCATAGTTTATTACATGTGATATGTCCTCGATATCGATTCCCCGGGCAGCTATGTCTGTTGCAACCAGTACACGCAGTTGTCCGGACTTGAAGCTCTGAAGTGTTTTTGTACGGTGGGTCTGGGACTTGTTACCGTGAATAGCACCGGCAGGGACATTGTTCTTGTTAAGCATCTCAGTGACCTTGTTAGCACGGTGCTTTGTACGTGTGAATATGAGAACACACTCCAGATGCTTGCCCCTTAGTAAGTGTAAGAGTAATTCGTTCTTATCCTCTGAATCCGTGAAAAAGATGAACTGGTCTATGCGTTCAACAGTTGTTGCCTGCGGGGTAACCTCTACGTGCGCAGGATTCGTTAACAGTTTTCTGGCAAGCGTGGATATCTCCGGGGACATGGTAGCTGAAAAGAAAAGTGACTGACGCTTTTTTGGCAGCATGCCAACAACTTTGTACACATCATTGAGAAAGCCCATGTCAAGCATCCTGTCCGCCTCATCAAGTACAAAATATTCCACATTTGAAAGGTTGACATGTCCCTGCTCTATCAGGTCCAGCAGTCTGCCAGGAGTTGCTACAAGGGAATCTACACCCTTTGAAAGAGCTCTTACCTGTGGTGTCTGACCAACACCTCCGAATATCACCGTATGCTTGAAACGGGTGAATTTGCCATACGTGGCAAAGCTATCCCCGATCTGTGCTGCAAGCTCCCTTGTGGGTGCAAGCACGAGCACTCGAGGAAATCTCGGACGTGGTGCCTTGTAGGATGCAGACATACTGTGAAGAATTGGCAATATGAATGCAGCTGTCTTGCCTGTACCTGTCTGAGCGATACCTATCATATCCCTACCATTCAACAGATGGGGTATGGATAGTTCCTGAATAGGAGTGGGTGTTGTATACCCTTCCTCGGACAATGCCCGCTGAAGCGGGAATATTAGATTTAGATTATCAAATGACACGTTATACCTCGGGTTAGAGTTAAAAATCGTTGGAAATTGATCTGACTCATCTTATATGATAAGAAAAGATCATGCTGGTTTATGGGTCAACCCCTCCAGTTAATTGCGCACAGTAAAGGTCTATAAATTGAATGATAATATTATTGAACACTTTTAATAATATCAAACAGGAATCACAAAGCAGATTCTGATAGGTCCGATCATTAAAAGTTACCATCTATATATTTGTATCTCCCTCATGATTAATGATCGATTACGTTTTGCTTGTTGATTCTGATAAGTAAATTGCAACAGGACAAAATGTCCATATAAAAATATAAGAAAATAAGAAAATAAGAATGGATGATCAAAAACTTGACCTTCCAAACATGTTTAATTAATTAGAGTAATTAAACGAGTTCGCCGAATGCGAATTTTCTCATTACTTTGGTAACCTTGATTGTTACTTCATCGCCAACTTTTGTGCTTGGGACAAAGATTACAAAGCCGCTTACTCTAGCGATTCCATCGCCTTCTCTTGCGGTATCTTCAATTGTTACGTCGTATGTTTCGCCAGCTTCTACTGGAGCAGTTGATTCCATGTTGTTGAACAAATATTTCACTTCCTTTAAAGTGCTTAAAAAGATAATAAACAGACTCTAGTAAACATACGAAAAAATAGTAAATACAGTTAAGGAAATACCATCTAGACCTATAATTTATTAAATTAGTTTTTGCCTCTAAAAGCACTCTTACCAAGTAATGATGTTATATAAACCTTTTCGTGCAGTGATCCATATTTCATACAGTTACCAGAAATCATGACATTGACCAAAATTTGAATTTGAATATATTTGTATAAATTTGTATGAGTTTGTATAAATTAAAAGAGGTTTTATAGGAATTATACTTCATTTGCCTCTTTTTCGTTTACTTGCTCATCGCTAACTAAAATACCATCTTCGAGAGTGATCACCCTGTCAACATACTCAACATGCCATGGCTCGTGTGTCACCATCACAATTGTCTGACCATATTTGTCATTCAATTCCTTGAACACATCCAGTACTTGTTTTGAGTTTCTTCTGTCCAGATTTGCACAAGGCTCGTCAGCAAACATTATGTCGGGTTTCTTTGCTATGGCCCTTGCGATAGCCACCCTTTGTTTTTCTCCACCGGAGAGTTCATCAGGGACCCTGTCAGGTTTATCTTTAAGACCAACCTTGTCCAGTGCTTCAAGAGCGATCTTATAGGATTCCTTTTTGGACTTACCTTCCATCATGGAAAGCACATAGACATTTTCTGCAGCGCTCATTTCATTAATGAGTGCATAATCCTGGAAAACATAACCGACCTGTGTCAGCCTGTAATAACTTCTTTCTGCTTCCGGCAGGCTGGAAACCTTTAATCCCCGAATGGTATATTCCCCATCTGTTGCGTCGTCCAGTAATGCCAGTATCCTCAGCAGGGTCGTTTTCCCACTTCCAGATGCACCCATTATCGCTACAAATTCTCCTTTCTTTATTTCGAACGAAACACCATTGAGAGCCTTGACAGCAGTTTCCCCTGACCCATAATATCTTTTCAGGTCTTTCACAACGATCATATTATCTTCCCCATATGGCTTTGAGTATGCTCTCCTTTGATACACTCCATGCAGGAAGTGTGCCGGCTATCACTGATAGTGTAAGCATGGTAACCATGCTCTGGATCAGCAGCATAGGATCGATCACGGGCCTAATTTCCATGGTTTCGTAAAATATTACCGGATTTGCCTGGAAGTAAAGCATAAGTGAGAGGTATAAAACCAATCCTGCAAGTATTCCTAAGGAAACATAGAACAAGCTAAGGAACGCATAGGACAACACTATCGATCTTGGGGTTATGCCTACTGCTTTTAAAATGCCGATCTCTTTTTTCCTGTGAAGCACGTTGATATAGATTATGATGAGGATCAATGCCGCACCCACGATCAGGCTCACAAACTTTGACATGGCATCTATTGCCCCCATGCTTTGCATTGCTTGCTTTATGAGAGTCTCTGATTTATCAGCCCATGTGAAAACCTGCTCGTTCACGCCGGCTTCCCGGATCTTATCCTGAACCTCCTCTTCAGTCCCGGACTTGTCAACCCTTACAACTACACTGGTAGCTTTACTCCCTTCCAGATCATACACATCTTCGATCTCTTTGTAGTGAACCAGGGCATTAAGGTCAACAAGTTCGAATGTGCCTTCCATGATGCCTTTGACCTTATAGGTCCTTTTTACACCATTGCTGTATGTTACATCAACAAGCGATCCTGCTCTGGCTTCACCCAGGTCATCATATATTTCTCCAAAAACTGGACTTGTGCCTGCGATTGCAGCACCAATGATGATCTCATCCCGGGAAAGTTCCCCTAAGAAATCCCCTTCAGTGATAATGTATGGGTATCGCGAAATTTCATACTCTTCTGTCGGAAGCAATCCTGTTAAAGTTACACCCACGACATTCTGTTTATGCTCAATAGATGCCCCCACATCCAGTCTCTTTGTTGCGGCCCTTACTCCTTCGACAGCCCGGACCTTCTGCAAGACGCTATCAGCATCGTTGATGTAGGTGTTGTCACCTGATGGTTCAATGACAATATCCCCGTAAGGATAGTCCTGCATATATGCAGTAAATAGAACCATCATTCCCCCTATCATGGATGGGAGGAACACTAAGTTCATAAAAATGAGCGAGAGAACAAAAACTATGAACATTAGTGTTTTTTTGTTCCCTCTTTTTATACTACTTGATGCAATGAGAGCTCCCACCCTGATATCGTTGATCATATTGGAGACCTCTTCATTGTTCTTTGTTTTTAGCAGAGCTGGCGCCGCCTTCCATTAACTGCTTGATTATCTCATCTTTTGACTTTTTTGTTCTATAATTATTGTAAATTAATCCTCCGATAACTGCCAGGATAATCAATACGATTGCAACTGTTCCTGCTACACCATTACTTTCCAGGACTATGAGATTGATATTCGTTTCGATCTGCTCTTCTCCAAAATCATCAATATACGTTATGGTCACAGGGATTTCATATTCTCCTGGTTGGTCAGCTATGAAAGTGATCACTGCAGGCCCGTCTTCATTCGGATCAAGAGTTCCTATAAAGGATTCTTTCAGTCCTTTGAATGGATGGTCAGCATAGACCCTTATTGAATTTATTGTCCTGTCACCAGAGTTTTCGATTCTCATGGTCAATTCTACAGTATCACCCATGTAAGGAAGAACAGGATCGACCTTTACAGATGCAAGATTCAGACTTCCTTTTTTGTCAAGCACGGTTATTTTAATGTCATATTCATCTTTTTGCTTGCCAAAATCATCTTCATACTCTATGATAACAGGGATTTCAAACTCTCCTGACTTGTTTGCTTTAAACTTGAATAATGCAGGTTGACTATCATTTAAGCCAAGAGTTCCAATTGTAGAATTTTTTATTCCTTTAAACTCATGATCCAGGCTAACTGATACAGATTTTGCAATTGCTTCACCGAAATTCTCTATACCCAATGTCAGGTCGACCGTATCCCCTTCATAGATATATTCAGGATTTGTCTTGACAGTAGAGATCCTTGGTTCTGCATCCTCACCTGTCACTCTAACTTCGACCTCATAATACTTTGTTGTTTCAAGAGCCTTATTTGCATATGTCAATTTCATCTTGATAATATGAGGGCCGGGATTAGCATCAGGAGTTGTCCTCATGTGGTATACCAGATGCCTTTCACTTGTAGGATATGAGAATTCATCAATTCTGGTGACCAGATCTTCTATGACGATGATATCCGGAGGAATGCTGATTATTTCAAAGGTAATGTCTTCAGGGGCTTTGGAACCGCAGCTCTCGAGATCGATAGCAAGGGTGAATTCTTCATCGATGCCTACCGAACTGGGGCTTAATTCCGTTATCTCTGCGTTTACGCATATCTCCCCGCCGGTAAAGTCAGCTGCAGCTACTCCTGTTAGAACAATGGCAAGAACGAACAGGAACAAACATAAAGGTCTTACATTCGGATTCATCTTTTATTCACCTCAGCCCTGATATTTTCTGTGTATTCAGTTAATTTTTTGAGAATTAATTCCAATGCAACCATTTGCTGATAATAATCTTCGATGATGTTGAGAATCTCTTCGGAGTCCTCTGCTTTACTATTTTTACATCTTTCAATTATTGCAGGAAGATCTTTAAGCGCAGGACTGACCATGAATTCATTCTTGGATCTTACTGCATTAATGGTCATTGTCAGCATATCTCTTTGAACTGAGAAGTACAATTTTTTTGAACCGGATTTCTTTGTTTTTTCCACTAATTTAATTCCACTAAGCATTTTCATTTCCGCACTAACTGCTGAAAAACTATACCCGGTCATTGTAGAAAGCTCTTCTAAAGTTAGTGGACCTGGTGCAGAATAAAGTATTGCCAGCAATTTAGAGGAAAGTTCATCAAGTCCCTGGGATTTCATCCCTTGATACACAAGATTCTCAAATTCTTTTTTTGCTGTTTTCATTTCAACGCCTTATTTACACAATTTCCAGTAATTAATAGATATTGTGGATGTGGGATTTATATGTTTTGATTATGAAACTTCGATAAAAATTAAAAATCACAGGTAATTGTCAACGAGATGATCTGTAAGGTGTTGTGATATAATCTGACAGTGCTTATCCACGAGCTCAATGAGACAAATATTGACATTACTTGTAGTATTCAACAGCAGAAGCTCTTGTCCTCATTCTTCCAACCTTTCCCTTACACCTATATTGAGAGTAAACGGTTTATCACTCCTACAATTCTGCTAATTTCCGGAATAATACACCATCAATTATTTATGATAACATTGTCAATTTATTTTTATGAGATGGTATGTCGTAGACGCCGTAGACAAGGCATTTGGGCGAACAAAAAAGTGCCTGTTTGAGCCTTTTGATTTCTGGAAATGGATGAAACTTGTTATCATCGTTATGCTTATCGGCGGTAGCGGAAGCAATTTCAACGTTGGTGGAAATAGCTATTCATCTAATGATTACAACCTTCAGGATTCAGGTCCAGTTGATAGCTTCACCGAGGCTTTCGGAGGATTTGTTGATCAGATCCCTACTGGTCCGGACCTGGGATTGATCATCGGGATAATAATTTTTATATTTGTCCTGATCCTGTTCTTCTCATACGTTTCAAGTGTAATGGAATTCGTATTTGTTGACTCCCTCGTCGGCAACGACGTGAGGTTCTGGGAATACTCCCGCAGATACCTGAGGAAAGGTCTGGGACTGTTCGCATTCAGGATATTGGCAGGCATTCTTTTACTTGCTATCATTGCGCTCATGGCTCTTCCCTTTGTCCTACCGTTGATAGCTTCTTCAGGCGAGAACTTCGCAGACAATATAGCGATTGCCATTGTTTCCGCAATATTCCTGTTAATTGGCATAATTCTGGTAGCAGCAATAATCGGAGGGATCATTAGTTCATTTATCAACCTGTCAATACCTGTCGCTATTTACACACAAACCGGCATTTTCCGTGCATTTGCCAATGTATTCAGTCAGTTCAGAAAGGACTGGGAGCAAATAATTGGTTATTGGTTTGGAAGGATAGTGCTTGGCATTGCTGTTGCAATCGTAGTAGGTATCGTTTTGCTGCTAGTAATTATTGCAGTGGGTCTTTTCATCTTGCTCGCGGACGTGCTATTTTATTTTGCACTTTCAGCAATTCTACCCGGATCAGATGTGATCATCTGGATAATGCTAGTACCGATGATTTTGATCGAGCTGATACTCTTCATATTTTTGCTTACATTTATCGCCCTGCCTGCAAGGGTGTTCATGAAATATCATATGATAACATTCCTGCAGCAATGGTATCCTGATGTGGAAATTCCTGTGTTTGATGTGCAGCAGATCGATGAGGAAGAAGAAAGGGAAGTAGAAGAGGGAGAAGAAGAGTCAGATAGAGAAGGTTGATAGATATTACGAACAAGGTTACCGAACACTTTGCGGAAACCGGCATTGGTCTCCTAGCAGCAACCGAGCACCACAGGGAAGTCTGAAGAAGAGATTTATGAAAGGAGGATGTTGTGGCATCCTTCTTTTTTTGTTATGCTTTTTTTATAGTATTGTAGTTATGGAGAGCTTGCACTTTATATTCCCTATGTGCTTAGCTGTTGCTTGTATGATGGCATCACGACTGATGAGTTCTGTAAGTTGCTGAAGAAGCACTTTGGAGTTGCTGCGAAGTATTGTTGTGATCAGATTCAGAGGATGAAGATTGAATTGGATATGTATTGTCCTGATCGAAAGCACGTGTATTTTGTAGAAGCTTGAGGTCTGAACTATTTTAAAATAAATAGAATAAAATGAAATAGTATATAATTATCCAAATACTCAAATAATTATATATGCTTATAACCTACATACCCTCAGAAAAGGGATGTAAAGTTATGAGAGAACAGAAGATAGAGATTGTGAACTTTGGAATTGACAATGAGAAGTTTGAAGAAGCTGTTGAGGCTTACAAGAAGTTCCTAAGTGAATGCTGTGTTTACTGTCATGGTGGAAAGTATTCACCCGAAGGAAAGCTTTTTGTGGAGCCCGCTACGGAATATATCGAGTATTGTCATATGGGTGGAGAAGCTCCTGTACCCTACAATCAAGAGATGGCTTTTGGTGTTATATTCTTTATGACCTCTTTCAATGATAAGGTGTTTTTCTTTGATAATATCGGGGATGCAAAGGCCTTTTGGAATATTTTAGATGCGGTTGATGGCTATTTGCCATCTGTTGTAATGGGAATGTGAAATATAAAAAATTACTTCAACTCCGATTATAAGGACTTTGCTCTTGCTGTGAAGAGTGGTATGCCCATGGAAGAAGCTGAGAAGGTTCTGGAACAGCATATCACCCTTTGCTTTCTTTTTCATGTAATACGCCACCCCCGGAAATCACGTACACCGATGCCATAATTCTCCTTCAAACACTTTTCAGATACCGATAAATTCATATTCTAACCAACCCAATCATTGACACCAAACCGTGTAGAGTGATTAATATGATAAGTGTCAACGAAAAGGGATTAGCAATTATTGATGAGATGTTAGACTGGGAAGATGAGATCAAGGTCGAATCAAAGGAACTTGAGAACGGCGCTACCATCATTGACTGTGGTGTCAATGTAGAAGGTGGATATGATGCAGGTATGTACCTCTCACGCCTCTGCCTTGCAGACCTTGCAGAGATCTCATACACAAAGGTCGATCTGGATGGCCTTGCAGTACCTGCTATCCAGGTTGCTACAGACCACCCAACAGTAGCATGTATGGCATCCCAGTATGCAGGATGGAGAATTTCAGTCGGCGACTATTTTGGAATGGGATCCGGTCCTGCAAGGGGTCTTGGACTCAAGCCAAAAGAGCTCTATGAAGAGATCGGCTACAAGGACGATGCAGATGCAGCAGTTCTCGTAATGGAATCCGACAAGCTCCCTACCGAAGAGGTCGTTGAGTACATCGCAAAGCACTGCAGCATCGATCCAAAGGATGTTTACATCGCAGTTGCACCAACCTCATCAATTGCAGGTTCCGTACAGATCTCCGCAAGGGTCGTTGAGACAGGTATCCACAAACTGGAATCCATCGGTTTCGACATCAACACCATCAAAAGCGGTTTCGGTGTCGCACCTATCGCACCTATTGTCGGAGATGACACAAAGTGCATGGGTTCAACCAATGACTGTATCATCTACTGTGGTGAGACCTACTACACCGTTGAATACGGAGACGCAGAGAAGCTCGAGGACTTCGTAAAGAAGGCACCATCCAGCACATCCAGGGACTTCGGTAAGCCATTCTACACAACCTTCAAGGAAGCAGGTTTCGACTTCTTTAAGGTAGATGCCGGTATGTTCGCTCCTGCAAAGATCACGATCAACGATCTTGCAACCAAGAAGTCATTCACAAGCGGACGCATCAACCCTGGCATCCTGCTCGAATCATTCGGGATCAAGAACGTATAAGTTCAATAATTGCACATACAGCCTTTCCGGCTGTATAACTTCTTTTTTTATTGGAGGAATCATGGAAGTTATCAATAACGCCAGTGGTATCGGCGGACTGCTGACATCATTCAGAGATATTGTGAAGGATTCGAAAAGAGTTATGTTCATAGGAACCGCCGGTTTTTGTACACCTTTTGCGGAACTTATGGCATACGTGATAAGGGATACACCAATTGAGGTCGGTTTCATTCCCGACATCAGGCACCACGAGGCAAAAGCAATAGTATCCACACCAAGCGGCATGCAGATCGGCGATGATATTGACCATCATGCAGACACGATCGTCCTTCTCGGAGGACTTGCAATGCCAAAGATGAAGATTGACGTTGATGAAATGAAAGAAACTCTGGACAGCATTCTTGAAGACGCTGAGAACACACTCGTTATCGGGGTATGTTTCCAGTCAATGTTCGAGACCCAGTGCTGGATCGGACCAATAGACTTTGACTATGTCATTGATTCCGATATATCCATAAGTACCATCAAGGTGTGAACTAAGAACACACCTTTTACTTTCTTTTACTTTTCTTTTTCTTGTTCTTACAATTCCTTATTCTCCATTCCCTGCCATCAGTTGGAACGGCATTAATAATAGCTGATCAGCCATCATTTAATAAAAGCATCCACCACAACATGCCAGACCCCGGGAGAATACTTCTTGATACGATGGCATGCACGTATCTCAACGTCCCTGCCAAGAGCAGAAGCAGCATCTTTGATCCTCTGAATAGGACGCTCAAAGACAAGAACTTCAGGAGTGGTTTCATGATAATGAAGCATTCCACCTTCCTTTTGGATGGCTCCGATGCCCTTGTCCAGGTAGTGATGAGTGGTTCCCACATAACCCATGATCACCCTGTCAGCAATTGCCTGAGGCGTGACCTCTCCACAATCCCCATTAATGGCCTGAACAATTCCTTCAAGGTGGTTCAGCCTTATATTCTCAAGCAGGTAATTGTAGGAGACCGGATTCAGCTCAATGGAATAGACCTTTTTGGGTTTCCCATGAACTGCAAGAGGGATCGAGAAGTAACCGATACCCGCGAACATGTCCACTACAACCTCGTCCTTACCGAGCTTGCTCATGCGTTTTCTTTCAGCAAGATTGCCCTTTGAGTACATGATCTTAGTTGCGTCCAGTTTGAAAGAACATCCATGTTCCTTCTGGATGGTCTCAGTGTCCTCTCCGATGATGATCTCACGTTCGGGTTCCCTGAAAGTGCCTTTGATGCCAAAGTCCTGTAATACACACCTGCATCTCGGGTTTATCTCAAGGAGCTTCCTTGCGATGTCCTCCCTGTAGCTTTGCAACTCCTCAGGAATGCTCACGATCACAATATCACCAAGCACCTGCCAACCCGAGGGAACAATGCCAAGCAGTTCTTCAGGGATAAGGCCACTCAGATGCTCTTTTAGGGACATGGCAGGACGATAAAAATCCGGATTTTCCTGTTCAATAACATCAGATCCACCCACATCAGAAATTACCGGGATCTCAGCAAACTTGCCATCCGGATGTTCAACTATCCGTATCTTTCTCCCTTTATCCAGAACATCCATGGAAATAAGTTCAGCCTTTACTTTTTCCACATCCCTGACAGGAACTATTACTGCTTTCATAGACCTGCCTGAATCTATCGTAGGAGGAAAATAAACTAACGGTCAAACAAGTCGATCATAGATGCAAAGAACAGGCAACCTGAAAGCTGGAAAGATCGGATTGAAAAGAAAGACCGACATTAATATCAATACAATATCAATAGCAGAAGAATCATCAATAGCAATGTCAGGAGCATATAAACATCATGTAAAGACCAGATTTCCAGAGAATCATTCGGATACTACCGAACTTATATATATTCCATTAAGCAATTACTAGATATGAACAGCGAGGGTCACACTGCTCTATTTTCAAACAGGGATGGCATTATTGCCATCGAGGGTCCGGTAAAGCTCCAGATAATGGAGCTATTGAAAGATAGTTCAAGATCGTTCGATGAGATCGTAAAATACACAGGTAAAGCAAAATCCACGATCTCCGTGCACCTGAGTGACCTTAAGCAAAATAACCTTCTTGAAGAAAGGATCGATCCAAAGGATAAACGCAAGAAGACCTATGTGATGTGTTCCCAGTATGCAGCATGCTCACAGAAGCCCATCGTGGAACACTACCATGCGGCACTGAAACAATTTACGACCACATTCGATAATGAAAGAGAACTTCTAACATCCATTCTTCATGCAGTGCAAAGCGGCTTTGAGGCCGGGGGTATCAACCACAGGCCAATAATGAAAACCATCGGACAGGATGTCGGCATGAGAATCGCTGAAAATTTCACATCCACATACATTGAAGGACTTTTTGAAGAAGTCGCCGATTATTGGGAGATGCACAAGCTTGGATACCTTTCGGTTCCATCCTATGACCCCCTGGCAATACAGATCGATGATTGCTTTGTGTGCAAAAGCGCACCTGACATCGGACAAAAACTCTGCTCTTTTGGTGAAGGACTTCTTCAGGGAATAATATACCAGAAACTTAACATGCAATGTAATCTTGTGGAGATCGAATGTCATGGCAATGGCGATGACCACTGCCTGTTCGTGATGCAATGAATTAGTGAGTGCCCCTTATTACACCTATATCAGCTTTTACCAGAGGACCTATTTCCGCTACAATTCCCGGACCATCGGTTTTCTCACGGCAGACCACTATACTTTCCAGCAGACCGACCCTTTCGATGCCGTAGATATCCCTTCCATGCCCCTTCTTCTTGATCGCACTTTTCAGTTCAGATCGTGTCACGGAGTTCACAATAAGCCTGTCTGTAGCCGCTTTTTTCCAGCCCCAGAAAAGGTCGAGCTGGTCTTTAGTAAAACGACCTGTAACCACACCGTCCTGCCCTTCGATCCTGACAGAAACAGGTAGATGCGGGATCAAGCCAAAGCGGGATGCTATCTGTGAAACAGTACCCACTCCAAGAGCTTTTAGAGCCTCCGGTAGGAGCTTTACAGTAACACCGATATCAACAGTTATCCCTTCATCATCAATTGAAGAAATAGATCCCTTGTAGGCTACAGTATTTTCTACTTTGGTAACAGGGGTGCCGTATTTATCGATCAGGAAATTTGCTGCAAATACTTCATCTTCACCTGAAACATTTGCCTGAAGCCAACCTTCAGAATTTACGGAAACCTCGACGGTGGCATCAATATCCTTAAGTTCGTTTTCCAGCATGAACGCCGCAGAGCTTAATGCACGTTCTAAATTAGCATATAGTTTGACAGTCAAAATTGCTGTTTCCATGGCTACTCATTGAACAGCAAGCATTTAACCGTTTTTGTTCAGAAGGGACAGGAATACTTCCCTTGTGGCATCAAAAGCACTAATGACCTCATCAGCGACAGGCGTTTCGGAAGAATCGATCGCATCACCTATCATCGTCAGTTCACGGCTAAATGGTCCAAGTTTTCTTTTGGCGGTCTCAGTATCAGCATCAGAATCCACCAATCCCTTGTAAATGCTCTCAACCTTGAGGCGCAACTTATTGATCCTGTCCAGGATCTCAGCAGAAGTCGGATCAAGCTCATCACCACTAACCTCATGCCTGCTCTCAAGATCGTATTCATCTGGAAGCTCACCACCCAGAGAAATGATCAGGTCCTTCAGGAGGGAAACAACATTGTGCCCTTTTTCGGTCAACTCAACATACTTGATGCGCCCTTCAACAGTAAATACTACAAGGCCATCCTCTTCCATTCTTGACAGTATCTTTGTGGTGTGAGCAAATGTGGAATTGATCTCCTTTGTAATAACAGAGGCATATGTTCTTCCATAGAACCAGATAGCCAGTAAAGCAAGTGTTGGCTTCTCCTGCAAGAACAGATATTCCGGATTTTCCTTTGCCAATATAATCACCTCTGAATATATATAAATAATTTAATATTTTTTTAACAAAACAATGATTATCTAATTTGATATATATTACTTTCTATAGTACATCGATCATATATGATAATACATGATAGTGTAACCCTATTGGATTACAGTGATTGAAGGACATCATTTATGCGATCAATATCTGCATCGGTCTTAAAAGAGGTGCCGCTAAAATGTGTTCTTGAAACACTGGCACCTGTGACCCTGAGCGCTTCGACAAAAGCATCCATTGCAGGCGCTGAAATACCGATCCTTTTGCATATAAGATGCTGGTCATAGAAGAAAGGCATGTCAAATTCATCCCGACAAGCCACAATGATCTTCTTTGCCTGCTCTTTCTTACCGAGATCCAGAGATTCCATCTCTGCTAGGACCTCATCACAGAACTCCTTTTCATGCAGTTGTCCCAGCCATAGAGGACCCGCGATCTGCATATTGCTTTCACATGAAGGGCATTTGTCATCGATCGCAACAGCCAGACCATAGAAAAATCTCCTTTGACCGCATTTCTCACAATGGGCAAGGAATCCAAGTTCCCGGAGGGACCTATCGGCCTGTTTAGCGCCTTTTTTAACCTGAAGATAAGCACGGACGTAATGCCTTGTAGCATGCGAAAGAAGCGGGGTCATGCCTTTGTCATGCTTTGCAAGCTCCCTTGCGACTTTACCAAGAAGTATACGCACGCCCATCTCGCTGTGGAACTCATTATTCAATGGCACAGAAGCGTATTTTCGCATTCCTGAATTAAAATGTGCACCGCAAAGTGGAGCTGTATCGGTTGCCGTGACCTCAAGAAGATGAACAACTGACCTTGTCGCAGCATCCAGATAAGGTGCAGGACTCCCAAAAGGATCGAGGTCCACAATATTAAAGCGCCTCTCGTGCATCAGCACATTCGCGTTCTTGCATGTGGCTTCTGTGGTTTCCGATAGACCTGTCAGTTCAATATTCTCAAGAATAAGTGCAAAGGCCTCATCGCTCCAATCATTCAAAGTTGTTGAAACGCCAACCTCATTGGCGATCCTAAGTCCCCTGATGCCTGATGCGGACATGGTATCAACATACCGTATATCCGATATCTCGATCTCCTTCTGGAATGCCAGTCTCCTTGCATACGCTAAAGTAGCTGCGACGGAGATATCGCGATTCAGTTCCATATGAGGATTGTAGAATACCGGCGCTTCTGATGGCGGGAATGGTACGCCTTCAGGAGGTACCGGTACAAGGACCGTAGTATTACCTTCGGTTACCTTTGTGCTCTTCATCTGCATATTGCACGCTGTACAGCCCGCCATCATTTAACAATAACGGTACTGTTCATGCTTTGCCATGGAGGGACAGTGAAATTATATGTTCCTGCCTCGGTGAAGGTGTAATTGAACTGCATGCCGTAACTAATTCTCTGCTCCTCCCAAAGGCCATCTTCACTTATTACTGTAAATATTAGCTTCCTCTCTTTCATCTCATTTCTCCAGTAGACAGTATCTCCCCTGTTGATCTCAAGATAATTAGGTACTGCAGTATACCTATCCAGCCTACCGAGCCTTATTGTGTAGACCTGAGGCTCAATGACCTCTCCATTATCATCAACAGGAACATCATCCTCTGAGATGTTCTCGTCAACAGGAACATCTACAGGAGTTTCATTCTCGACTTCAGGTTCTTCCCCATTATCCCCGATACACCCTGCCATCAATAAAGATGATAGCACCAATATCAATACCAGCATTTTACTCTTCATTTGAATTCACAATGATATTTGGCTTTCAATACATTATAAACGTTGCCTGTAAACCATAACAGATACCTTTTTAAGTTACGATTCTAATTTGAAACACCATTTATTTGCGTTGACCTACGCAAAAGAGGTGAATACATTGACAGAAAAAAACAGCGTCGGAGAGAAGATACGCCAGTTCCGTGAGAGTCATGAGATGTCCGTGGAAGAGCTGGCAAAAGAAAGTCAGAGCAGTGTGGAACTTATAGAGAAACTTGAAGCAGGTGAGTTGATTCCATCATTGACACCTCTTTTGAAGATCGCACGTGCACTGGGAGTACGACTGGGCACATTCCTTGATGATGCACCACAGACTGGCCCTGTCGTAGTAAGAAACGGAGCCTCAGACAACGTAGTTCGCTTTTCCGGAAAATCCAAAAGCTCTGAAGAAAGCGCACTCGATTTCCATTCACTTGCAGCAGACAAGCAGGCAAGGAACATGGAACCATTCATCATTGATGTTCACCCATTCAAGAATGATGAGGAGCACGAGCTGTCATCCCATGAAGGAGAAGAGTTCATCTACATACTTGAAGGGAACATAGAAGTGATATATGGAAACGAAACCTACACATTGACCGTAGGGGATAGCATATATTATGACTCCGTTGTACCACATGATGTCCACGCAGCAGGAACAGAAGCAAAGATACTGGCGGTAGTCTACACACCTATCTAAGGGATAAGAAATGTTCGTTACAACTGTAGCACCGCGATTTGGCGACATCGATGGTCTGGGACACGTCAACAACACCGTACTTCCGGGATGGTTCGAAGAGGCAAGAAACCCCATATTCAGAATGTTCAGTCCTACCCTTGACCTGACCCTTGGGAAATGGAACCTGATCATGGCAAGGATAGACTTTGATTTCCTTGGAGAGATGTTCTTTGACGGTGATGTTGAAATAAGGACCTATGTCCAGAAAATTGGCAATTCTTCCTTCACATTACTACATGAAGCCTGGCAAAGGGGAGAGTTAAGGACCAGGGGAACTGCAGTTCTGGTACATTATGATTTCATTAACAAGAAGTCCATTCCCTTGACCGGGAGCATCAGGGAAGCATTAAGCGAACACCTCATCACAGAGTAATAAAAACGAATAACAGAACATAGAGGACCTGAGATCATGCTATTTACTGAATCTACTATTGGTGAGTTCTTTGAGGAACAGGTTAGAAAGGACCCGGACAGGGACTTTATGGTCTATCCTGACCGAAACCTGCGTTTTTCATACCAGGAGTTCAATGAAAGGGTCGATGACCTTGCAAAAGGACTTTTGTCCCTGGGGATCACAAAAGGTGACCATGTCGGGATATGGTCACGTAATGTACCTGACTGGCTTACCTTCATGTTTGCAACTGCAAAGATAGGTGCTGTACTTGTAACGGTGAACACTGCATACAAGAGCCATGAACTTGCTTATGTCATGAAACAGTCAGACATGAAGATGCTTGCGATCGTTGACCATTTCAGGGATGTCGATTATGTTGAGACCGTCTACGAACTGGTACCTGAGCTGAAGACCTGCAAGAGAGGTAATCTGAAAAGCGAGGAATACCCTAAACTTGAAAGTGTCATTTTCATCGGGCAGGAAAAACACAGAGGAATGTACAACACCGCTGAGATGCTGCTTCTTGGAAAACACACCTACAGTGACGAGCTGAACCGTATCAAAACGACCCTTGATTGTGAAGATGCCATTAACATGCAGTATACTTCCGGAACCACCGGATTCCCGAAAGGTGTCATGCTTACACACAAGAACATCCTTAACAACGGATACTACATCGGTGAAAGGCAAAAATTCACCAAAGAGGACAGGCTGTGCCTGCCGGTACCGCTGTTCCACTGTTTCGGTATCGTACTCGGTGTTCTTGCAACCCTCACCCATGGCGGAACCCTTGTAATGATAGAACTGTTCGACCCACTTCTTGTACTTGCTGCAGTACAGAAAGAGAAATGTACAGCACTTTATGGTGTGCCTACAATGTTCATCGCAGAATTCTCACACCCAATGTTCGAAATGTTCGATATGTCCTCATTAAGGACCGGCATAATGGCAGGTTCACCGTGTCCGATAGAAGCTATGAAAAAGGTCATCGATGACATGAACTGCAAGGACATCACCATTGCCTATGGTCTGACAGAGGCATCTCCTGTTTTCACCCAGACAAGCACCGATGATACCATTGACCGCCGAGTAGGAACCGTAGGTACTTCAATGGATCATATCGAGGTCAAGATCGTGGACCCTGAGACCGGGGAAATTGTCAAACCGAACGAACAGGGCGAGATATGCTGCCGTGGTTACAATGTGATGAAAGGCTACTACAAGATGCCTGAAATGACCGAAAAGGCCATTGATAAAGATGGCTGGTTACACAGTGGTGACCTGGCAACAGTGGATGAGGACGGCTATTACCGCATTACCGGAAGAATAAAGGACATGATCATCCGCGGTGGAGAGAACATCTACCCGAGAGAGATCGAGGAGTTCCTCTACACCATTGATGGAATTAAAGATGCACAGGTGGTCGGTATCCCTGACGAGAAATATGGAGAGATAGTAGGTGCATTCGTAGTTCTTAACGATGATTCCAATCTTACACCTGAGGACATACGGGATCACAGCCTGACAAAGATCGCACGCTACAAGGTACCGAAGCACATATTCATAGTTGAGGAATATCCGATGACAGCCAGTGGTAAAGTTCAGAAGTTCAAGCTCCGCGAGATGGCAGTGGAACTCCTGGAAAACAAGGACAAGTAAAAATCAAGATCGATGTAAAGGGTCCTCAAAAGACCCTTTAAGATTCTATTTAAACAGTCTATAATAGATGCTTGATCATAATATTCTATTTTAAAAGTTCGGTTTCAATAATTGATATTACGAAACTTTTCTAACATCCATCGTAATTCCGTATTTTCATTCATACAAAGAGATATCGTACTTCAGTTTTGTAATGTTCGCAGCACATGTCGATCCTTCTTTAATGAAATCCTCGATATTACTCTTGAGTATTGAAGGATGAGACACTCCGGCAAGCCCCTGTATCACAGTGCCCCCACAGAGAAATACGAACGTGGGTGTTCCTTCTACACCATATCTTTCCGCAGTCCAGGGACTCTGCTCTGCATCGATCCTGACAAATTTGCAGGATCTACTGA
The DNA here is from genome assembly GCF_900774285.1 of Methanococcoides sp. NM1. Lineage (NCBI taxonomy): Archaea > Methanobacteriati > Methanobacteriota > Methanomicrobia > Methanosarcinales > Methanosarcinaceae > Methanococcoides > Methanococcoides sp. NM1. Next base: position 110,961 of record NZ_CAAGTW010000002.1, on the reverse strand, counting down.
ACTCCCCGGCATACTCCCGGAAATAAGGTTCTATTGCCTTGCAATGTGGACATGTTGTAAGATAGAACATTGCCACGACCGGAAGTGGTTCTTTTTCAACCAGCCCTTCCCAATTACCATCAGTTGCTTCTACGATAAGTTCATCCTGCATAATATCCCCACATAATTAATGGAAGTAATAAAATAAATAATCACTGTTTTTGATCCCTTGCCATATTGATAGGAGAATCCAACTAAAGTATAAGTACAAGAAGTTCTCTTTTTGCGTATTCCTTTGAATCGACCTGAAAGAGAATTCAGATAATGCACAAGAACGATGCAATGCTTGGGAATGAATCCATAGGCAACCTCATAGTCAAACTATCTGCACCCGCTATAGTAGGATTGCTTGTACAGGCATTATATAACCTTGTAGACACAATTTTCGTCGGAAGGGGACTGGGAGAGCAAAGCATGCTGGGGATCGCCGGCATATCCGTAGCTTTTCCTGTACAGATCCTCATGATGGCAATCGCTCTGGGAGTCGGTATAGGGGGCTCGTCTATTATCTCAAGGGCGCTGGGTAAAAAAGACATAATAAAAGCTGAGAGAACGGTTGCTAATATGGTAACATTGGTAGTCACAGCCAGTGTAGCCTTTACCGCCCTTGGCCTGATATTCCTCGACCCCATGCTAAAGGTCTTTGGAGCTTCTGATATTGTACTTCCTTTTGCCAGCGAGTACACGAAGTATATTGTCATTGGAACGACGTTCTTCACATTCTCTGCAGCTATGAGCAATGCTATCCGTGCAGAAGGAAATACAAAGTTTGCAATGGCTATCATGCTGGTCTCCAGCGTTACGAACATCATCCTGGACCCCCTGTTCATCTTCGAGTTCGGAATGGGAATAAAAGGTGCAGCCATTGCCACGGTGATCTCACAGCTGGTCGGATGCGTCATGGTGGCCTACTATTACGCAAGCAGCCTTAGCAGATTGAATCTTATTTTTGCATACATGACACCTGATACAGAGATACTTGGCGAGACCATTTCCATCGGAATGTCTGAATTCATATTCAATGTAGTGGAAAGTGCTCTCTTCCTTCTTTTCAACCAGAGCCTCCTGTTATACGGAGGAGATGTATCGATCGCGGTCTTTGGAATCATCATTAAGGTCTTCATGCTGACACTCATGCCAATTATCGGAATAAAGCAGGGAATACAACCGATAGTAGGATACAACTACGGAGCTAACGAGTATGCAAGGGTCAGGAAGACCATCTCCCTTTCAAATTACATTGTTACAGCAATGTGTATCGTAAGCACCATCATAGTTTTCCTGATACCGGAACAGATCATGCGTGTTTTCAGTGATGAACCGGAACTCATATCCATGGGGATCACAGCACTGAAGATCTCATTCCTTATGATGCCATTCATTGGTTACCAGGTGGTCGCAACAGCTCTATTGCAATCACTGGGAAAATCAAAGGAATCACTTGTCGTGACACTTTCCAGACAGACCATATTCCTGCCACCACTGGTAATTATATTACCGTTGTTCTTCGGCCTCAACGGCATATGGATATCTTTTCCAATATCAGATTTCCTTGCCTGCGTGGTCGCAGTTCTCATCACAAGGAAAGAAATTGCCAGAATGAGATCATAATGGCATAGGGTGGACGATCGAATAAGCTTAAAACGTTAGAAAAAGTTAAAATGAGAATAATAGATCTGTATCTATTATTCCGAATCCTGCTTTCTTTTCCTGTAAACGAAATAGATCACAAGTGCAGAGAAAGCAAGCAAAGTTACTGCGATCGAGAACGGACTTCTTACCCATCCCATCCTGAGCTGAGTCTCGGTCATTTCCTTGCCACCAATGGCACCCTCATCTTCAGAATCGATAGCTAATGCATCTTCGAATGCCACCAGTGCATCGTCGTACTCCTCAAGCTCATACAGGCTATAGCCCTGGCCAACAAGTGCAAGAGAATGATCAGGATCAGCCTCAAGAACTGAACCAAATGCTTCGAGGGCCTCTTCGTACCGACCAAGGTCATATAGCACACGCCCGAGGTTGTAAAGTACGTCCACATCTCCTGCGAAGAGTTCAACTGACCTTTCATAAGAGCTCAGGGCATCTTCAAGAAAACCAAGCTCAGAATAAGCATCTCCTCTTCCGGCCCATGCTTTTGCATAGGTGCTGTCAGCCTCTATTGCTGCATCGAATACTTCGATGGCCCCCTCATAATCACCAAGAGCAAAAAGTGCAAAACCTTTACCGCTTAAGGCATTAACATAATCCGGCTCAATAGATATTGCCTCATCAAAAGCATCTATTGATTCCTCATATTTTTCCATCTCATAGAGACAATAGCCTTTTCCGGACCAGGCAGAAGCATATTCTGAATCTTTTGAGATCACATGGTCGTAAGCATCAATAGCGTCTTCATAAAGTCCAAGGCCATAGAATGCATCACCCTTGCCTACCCATGCAACCAGATAATCCTCATTCAGCTCAATTGCCGATTCAAAATTATCGATGGCTTCCGAATACCTGTTCATTTCAAGAAGTGAATAACCCTTACCGGAATATGAATACACGAAACCCGGATCGGTCGATAAGGACATGTCGTATGCTTCAAGAGACTCACCATACTGGCCGAACTCGTAAAGGATCCGTCCCTTTCGATACCAGATCTGGGCATCATCATCACCCATCGCCGTTGCTTCATCATAGATGTCCCATGCTTCGTCATACATTCCAAGCCTTATGAGAGAATCTGCTTTGCCTGCATATGCATCCATGGAATCAGGATTGTACAGGAGAGCCTGGTCATAAGCTACTATAGCTTCCTCATAGTTCCCAAGATGATAATATGCATCACCTTTACCTAACCATGCGGCAGGATGCGTCTGGTGTAATGAGATAGCATAATCAAATGCGTTCAATGCGCCTTCGTAATCTCCTTCTTCAAGCATATCGTTCCCGCTTGCCACCCATTCAGTTACAGTAGAGGCATTTGCAGGACTTATTAATAATGCAAACAAAAGTAAAAGTGACACTGGCAACAACAGTGTTTTTCTCTGGGCACATATTTTCTTTATGGCCAACTCCGGATATTTTGACAACGAACCACCTTTTCAAATTATAAAATATATAAAGTAAATGATATGTAAGAATTAAATGCATAAGTTATATGTTTTTTCAGTGAAAAAAAGAAAAAAATAAGGGAGGGGGATTTGCAGACCAGAAATAGTCTGCCTGTTCAGTCCAGCCTTTCCCCACATTCTTCACAGAACTTTGCATTATCCTTTACTTCTTTTCCACAAGCCGGGCACTTTCGAACTTCAGATTCCGAACCTATAGTAGAACGCTGGATAAGGCTATCAGTAATATTGGTAGTGCTTATATTGTATTGTGCAGAACCCTCATCAACAAAAAGTTTGATATCGGTTCTCTTTTCGATCTCTTCCAGCATCTTATGATAGAAACCGGTAAGTGCGTCTTCTTTTTCAGCCCATGCTCTCAATATAAGGCGTGATCGGCTCTTGCCTACAACTTCAACATATGAGGCATACTTCAAACCACTAACACCTTCAGCATAGAACCTTGCAACTCCCGTAAAAAGGCGAGGTGTTGATGTGATCTCCGGCTCGATCATGTACATGTTCATATCCTTGAGCACTCTTGTAGCAATATCGAACAGGTTCTCTGCAGGGATCTCAAGGTCTTTAGAATCCTCTTCTGCTGAAATGAGGGTATTTACTACTGATCTCCAGGAAGGTTCATCGATCTGCCGGACCCGAAGTACCGGACACACTATGCTTACCATCTTGCCTTCAAGATCAACATGACTGCGCTTCTTCGTGTTATAGTCATAGTAATCAATGCCTGCAGAGATCTTACAGTCACCACATTCACCAGTAGGACGGACCTCGAAAGTAACCGTCTTTCCTTCACCGGGTTCAAGCATAGACATCCTTTTCTCAGCCTCTTTCAACAGGAAAACATCAGGTACAAAAAGAGCAACTTTAATATCCCCTATCGGCTCAGAAGTATGGTTCACGACCTTTACCTTGTATTGGAGAAGAGCGCCACGGTAATAAAATGCAGATTTTAGCACAATAGAACTACTTTCCTTCAAAGGTGAAGAAGCGCCCTTGACCTCGCCGGTTCCCACGGGAATGGATGGACCTTTTTCAGGAACATTACCGGACTTAACAGTACCCTTAGATGAAAGATCGCTTTTGACAGATGCACTACCACGGAAATTATCAGCCCCGGATCGTTTAGACTTTTTGTTCCGCCTTCGTGCCTTAATGATACCTCTTAAGAAAAACACTAAAAAGATGAAGGAAAGGATAAGAAGAACAACACCGAACGCGTTGTCAGTGTTATTTTGACCATCGTAATCGTAATCGTCATAGTATGTGGGGTCGATCCTTTCAGAGTCACCACTGGCAGTCCTGCTAAAATCCGAGACAGAATAATACTGGACCTCACCTGATGAGACGTAGAAACTGGCCTGTAGGTCATCATATCCAGAAGATTCCAGGGTTACAGAATGATAACCGGGTTCCAGGTCACTTAACTGTATCAAAGTGTAACCGTCACTTGTGGCCTGATAATAACTATCGAGATAGACATCATCACCATTCGGGATGGAATAGAGCACTATGGTACCCTGAGGAAAGTCTTTATAAAATATGTAAAGACCGTTAATATCCATATGGTCAATATATGATTCCGAATAGATGTCTACTATATCAAATTCCAGGGAAAGAAGGCCGTCGTCGTAATAGAAATAATCTCCCTCATAGTAGATGGCATTGTGGACTTCATAACCGTTCCATGTCACAGACATCTGTGCATAGTTGTTGTATGTATCAATATCGATTATATTGAGAACATATCCCTCTTCCAGCCAAAGAGAGTCACCCTCAGAGAGTGCAACATCATAGTCCAGAGTCGAAGAGGCACTGCCGACAACGGATAATGACAGGACCAAAACGGATAATAATACCAGTATTTTCACGTGTTTTTCTATCAAGATCGGACACCTGTGGAAACTATCATATTATGTTAAGTTTGATCGCTATTAGTTCTTTCCAGAGCAAAGCTATACAGATAATGCATATTACTTTTAAAAGCATATTTGTATTAAAAGTAAATTTTTGCCCTTACATTGAGTTTAATCAAGCTTTGTCCCACACTGACCACAGAAATGCGCTTCTGCAGGGACTGTAGTACCACAACCGGGGCATTTCTTTACACTCGGAGTCCTGCGGGCCTGTGCAGCACCCATCATTTCAGCATCCAGTTCCTTTCTGCGATATGAATCCTCACGCTCGCGGTCCTCAACATCCATCATGAACCGGACCTTGTCCTCTTTTGCAATGTTCTCCGCTTCTTTCATTTTGGCAAGTGCTTCAAGCTGCTCAGGAGACATATTCTGGAACTCCCTGCCCTGTGCAATGATAGTGGCAGTATCTGAACCGCCTTTTTCCATAACATTGCCCATATACTCCATGTCCCGGGAATGCTGACGGTCGTTCATATCCTCATCAAGTTCCAGATCAGCCCTTCTGGTCCCGGTTTTCGCCTGTTTCCATGAAGAAAATGTCTCGATTGCCTGTTTAGCTTCGTTAGCATCAGCCTCATTCTCGATCTGTGAGATCGTGGACCTGTGAAGAGCATCTTTTTCTCCCTCTGTCCTGTAATGCGCTGCACTCACTGTTTCTTCTGCAAAGCCAGCCCTTGTCGCTGCAACATTTACACGGCTGTCACGTTCCAGGTCACCCTCATCTTCAAGGACAGACATTTCTTTAAGCTCTTCGCGAACCTGGAATTCACTGCGTTCCTTTCTCACAACAGCATAGTTGCCAAAGTCCCACTCGCAAGTGTATTTTACAAGTTCGATTCCCCACAACAAAAGAGTGTCCTTAAGTTGCATTTCAAGCTCATTTTCCATCCTCAGCTGAAGATCACGGTTACCATAAAGGGATTCAATATTCTCCCCATGAACTTCCGGTTCAAGGACACGGGTTATCGTTTCACTTTCAAGGCGATCGTAGATATCGAAGATCGAGAGATTCCTTTCCCCGTTCTTCTCCGGAACCGTATAGGAGAATATCATATTGAAGAACTTTTTTGGATCGTTTATAGTGAACCTCAGGATACCTCCACATCCAACTTCCTGATCATCACGAGTCCATAGACCGGGAACCTCCCACCTCAGCTCCTTAAAGGAAGTGTCAATAAGAGCAACATCCACATCCTTATGCAAGGTTCCTGGTTTTAGCAGGCCACCAACTCTCATTTTTCCACTGTCGATGATGTCTTCAACTACACCATTCTTTATCATAACAGCTTTCTCATTAGGTGAGAGAGTAATAGACTTGCTGAAGAAACCTTTTACATTCTTCTTAGGGACAACACGTGCAATATCATCAAGATCCTTCTTCCATTTGAACGCCATAGTTCCAATACCTCCATCATCCGGCAATATGCTATAGAATAACATTGGACAAATATTATATATAATGTTTTCTATTGTATACATAGGCATACATAATCGTTGATTTCTTTGATAGACCAGTCGAAGAAAAGTCAACGAAAGAAAAATAGATATATGTAATCAAAAAAACTAAACAAGAGGAGATAAAATGGGTCGTTCGTATCCAGTAAGTGCAAGGGTCTCAGAAGATAGTAAACAATATCTACAACATCTTGTTGAAGAAGGAGTCGCTATAAACATGTCCGAAGCATTGAAAATATGTATAAGGTATGCCAAACAAAAGAAAATGGAGGAGGAAATATAATGGGATTCGCTAATCCATTCAAAAAGGTATCACCTGATGAACTGAAAACAAAGCTATCGATGTCCGAACAGAGATTGACAGCACGTGAGAAAGAGCTCAACAAGAAGAGACAACAGGCACGTACACAAGCTAAGGATGCCCTTTCAGATGGGAACGACAGGGAGTTCAGGGTAGCCTCTCGCAGATACTCGATGATAGACGGCCAGGTCAACACTATTGGAAGTATGGTCGAAATGGCACAGTCCATGACCGATGTAATTGAGATGGAAAGTGGACTTAAAGAGGTTGTTGAGATCGGGGCGAACCTCGGAAAATGGCAAAAGCAGCTTGGCTTTGACACAACAAAGCTCGAGGGAGCTATTACCAATATCCGCACATCTATGGAGAAAGTGAATACTGCTACCAACCTTATGACATCCTCAATGGATGCAGCTATGAACGGTGGCACAGAGCTTAGTGATATGCAGGACTCACTTCGATCCGAGCTATTGGCAGAACTTAGCACTGATACATCATCCAAAGATGAGCTATCAAAGAAGATAGAATCAGAAATGGCCGAGTCAGAGTGATCTAGCAGGATCATACTGACCTACAGATACTGCGGAGGTGCAAATCTGGGATCTGCAAGTTCACTGGCAGCACAGGCAAGAGGCTATGCAAAAGCTGCTAAGACATTGGAAGAAGAGAATGAAAAAGAGAGAGCAAGGGAACTATATCTAAGATCTGCAAAGCTCTACAATGAAGCTTCGAAACTCTCAACTGACAAAACCGATAAGAATACACAGCGTGACCTTGCAGAACACCTTTTTGCAAAGGCACAGTCATTCAAAAGTTCAGGCGTCCAGTATTCCGGCTCAGGCACGGGTACAAAAGAAGATACCGATGAGTCATCATTATCAAAAGATGACCTGATAATGACAGAAAAACCTGATATCGGATTTTCTGACATTGGAGGCCTTGAGTCTGTGAAAGAAGATATCAGAAAGGCCATAATATACCCGTTCACCCACAAGGAACTATACCAGATGTATGGCCAGAAAGCTGGCGAAGGAATACTCCTGCACGGCCCCCCTGGCTGCGGGAAGACAATGATGGCAAAGGCCGCTGCAAAGGAATGTGGTGCAGATTTCATCAGTGTCAAAACAAGCAGCATCGTAAGCAAATGGGTAGGTGCTTCTGAAAAGAACATAAAGAAGGTCTTTGACACTGCAAGGGAATGTGAGAAAGCCATTATCTTTTTTGACGAGATCGACTCCATTGGAGGCAGGCGAAGTGAAGCTGAAGACTATGCCAAAAGGGTGGTCAATGAACTGCTGGCCCAGATGGATGGAGTGGATACAGCCGATGATAACCTCCTGGTCCTTTCAGCTACCAACGAGCCATGGGCCATAGACCCAGCACTTCGCAGACCGGGACGTTTTAGTAAACTTGTCTTCATACCGGAACCGGACCTTCCTGCAAGAATTGCCATCTTTAAGATCAACCTGAAGAAAAGACCGATCGATGATGATGTCAACGTAGAGAAACTGGCAGAGATGACCGGATCATATTCGGGAGCAGACATTTCAGCTATTTGCAAAGAAGCCGCTGACATTCCGCTTGGAGAGGCACTTCGTGGTGCAGAACCCCGGAAGATAAAGATGGATGATTTCATCAAAGTACTGGAGCAAAGGAAACCTTCGATCACCAGCTGGTATTCCGAAGCAAAACGTGAAATAAAGAAAAGTGGCGAAGAAGAAGTCTTTAGAGAGCTATTCCACTAATAGCAGAGAGTGAACGATATGGATCTGGAATCCCACCCCACAACATTGCAGGAAGAAAACAGGAAAAAAGTGCATGAACTCCTGAAGAACACGCATTCGCGCATCGAAAAACTGATCCAGAAGACATATCAACAAAAGGATTCAGCCGCTACTTCACTACTTCGACAGCTTCGGACGCGGATAACAGTACTGATATCAGAAGCGGAAAAAAAAGAACTTGACCCCTTCGGAAGTCACAACGGCAACATTGATGAGTTCTATGAGAACGAAGAAAGATTTGTAGATACCCCTACGATGCTGCTTCAGGAAGTGGAGAATGCCCTTGCTACCGGTGAGAATGTCGATGTCTTTGCCATCAGTGACCTAGTGGATAAAATGGAGATGGGATTTAGCCACAGGATCGAACTTACAGACAAGAACCTGAGCGAATACGAGAACAGGATCATAAGTAAAAAGCAAGCTGAAAGAGAAGAAAGGGGAAGGGAAGAAAAGGAGAGAAGAGAGAAAGATCAGAAGGAAGCTGAGGAAAAAGCCCCTGCAGAAGACAAAACTGAAATGTTTGAAATATCTGAATCTTCCCCCTCCGAGATCAAAACCAGCTCAACTGATGATATTGAAGATGAAACATCGATCCCGGATGACGCACAGGTCCCTATTAAAAAAGATGAACTTGATACAGAAGTCCTTTCAAAACTTTACAGTTACATTAATATTCTGGAGCAAAAATTTGAGAAACAGCATCCAGAGGTCTCTTATGATGGAGAATACATTGCAGACAAGCAATGGAAGGTCGATCTTTCAAAAAGAAGTGTGCGTGGCTCCATAAAGGAAGGCAGGTTCAAAACACCAATGCTTATCGTCGATAACTACTGGAAATCCATTGATGATAAAAGAGATATCATCGAGATGATACAGGCAAAAGCAAGTACCATCGAACAAAACCAGTACATGAGCCTGTGTTTTATCAGCAGTTCCTGGGATCAAAGCATAAAGGACTGGGTAAGGACATATTCACATCAGAGACTGGGATTTTTCCTCTACGACCTTGTAGAAGACGATCTTGTATACAATGAAACTGATGAAAATAACCGGAAATTTGCATTCTGGCATTCCACAAATGGAACCCGACCTAAATTGACAGAGATCATTGATCAACTCATTGAAGATGAAGAGTACTTTGACCTTAATGATGTTATGGAACATTCCGGGCTTAACTTAAGCGGGGCTAAAAAATTCATAGATGGTCTCGTCAGGAAAAATGTGCTCATCGATGTTGGGCTGGATTCACCAAAATATACAAGATCAAAATAAAATTAAGGAATTGATCGATCAATAGAACATATCTATTAATGAATTAAATTTTTTAACGAAATGAATTTATTAATAAAATTAATCTTTTAATAAAATAGATTAATTAATAAAATAAATTAAAAAAAAGATAGGAAAAGAGTGAAAGGATCACTCTTCTGCAGGTGCTTCAGCCTCTGCACCGCCACCGAGGATGTCCTCAATGGTCTTATCACCGTATGCAGTAACCTTTGTGTTGATCTGGGTAATATCGGTTGCGACTTCCCTTCCACGAAGGAACTTTCGGCGGCGTACACCTTTTGATTTTGCTGAATAACCGACGCCTTTTGCAATGAGGACCTTCTGTCTTTTTGAACCAGGAAGGTCAGGGGTCATTACGAAACCACTGTTGTCGGTACCGCCTGTGATGGTCAGGGTGTATCCATCCAGACCTACTGTTGAGCCATCTACGGTCTGGCCAATGGCCTTACCGATGAACTGGTTTGATTCAGCACCAGTGATATCGAACTGGTAGGTCTTGGTTTTAGGATCTGAAACTACAACTTTAAAATCTGCCATGATTTGCCTCCAAATATTAGTAATATTTATCTATTGTTTAATTAATTTGAATCTGGTATATGTCTAACAGACATATATATTATATTTATTTCGCCCAGAAGGGATTGTCCCTTCTTTTGATCTCAAGAAATGCATCCATTGCGTCTAATTCGTCCGCCGAAAGTGAATCGTAAAGTTCATGCTCAAGGATCTTGACATGTCTTTCAGGTATATTCGCATGCAGGATGTCGCCTTCGTGTATCTGCCTTCCCACGGTTGGGCCTTCGATACTCATAGCAACCTCCATGCCAGTGCGTGCTTCGCTAACATTCTCTCCCCGGGATTGCAGGCCTTTTATAGTACCTACGACAGTGCCATCTTCATTGGTTATGTCGACCTTGGTCTTGACAACACCACCAATGATCCTTACACCTACAACAGCCGGTTTACTCTGCCGGAACGTACAATCCGGCATGATGGTGAACATTCCTGGCTTGATGATCGTCTCGGAGATCGTCTTCTCAGACAGTGCACGCTGCTCTTTTATCCAGTCCTTATAATCGTCAATAAGACGATAGATGACATCGTTCATGAAAAGTTTGACACCTGTAGATCGTAACTTCTCCTTTGCATCAGGAAGAATATTAACATTAAATCCAACTATCACAGAGTGGAATGGGTCTTCAATAGCTGAAACTTCCACAATATCCCTGTTAGAGATATCACCAACATTTGCTTTACGAATAGGAATATCTTCTTTCTTCAGCTCGTTTACGAGAGCTTCAAGAGATCCGATCGTATCTGCTTTAATGGTTATACCGCTCTGGTCAGTGTCGATCTGAACGTCCTCAACCTCACTGCGAACTTCTTCAACAACTGTCTCAAGGGTCTCAGGAGTTGCTACCCTCACAGAACCACCTGAAAGGGCTCCATCGAGATTCGGAGCTGAGATCTTTACACCAATAGCAGCTGTAACTTTGCTGACCTGCTTGAACTTGTCCTCCACATTGATCTCGGAAAGGACACGAGGTTTCAGCACTGCACGCACTTTTGTCTGTATAGGCTCATCCAGGCTTCCAACTACGATAGTATCGCCTTTTTTCAGTGTTCCGTCATAAAGTATAAGATCTATAGTGGTTCCAAGACCGCGTTCTTCTTTTACTTCGAGTACGGTTCCGACACCAGGACCTGTTGCATCGTAATGCAGGTTGGATTCCAGGAATCTCTGTGCCAGTCCCAGAAGTACCATCAGAAGGTCAGGAATTCCCTCCCCTGTAATAGCACTGATAGGTATGACACCAATATTATGCTGGAAATCGGCCACCCGATCGTATCGATCCGAGCTGAAACCATGATTATAAAGCTCACCGATAATCTCATAGAACCTGTTGTCCAGACTGGTCCTCACATGCTCGCTTTGCTTGTTGTAGGATGCCATGAAAGGAGAATCTTTTTGCGGGTTCCAGCCATGTATCTTGTCGATCTTGTTGGCAACCACTACAAAAGGAGTTTTGTGCTGCTTCAATATATGCAGGCTTTCAATGGTCTGGGGCTTGAAGCCCTCATTGATATCCACTATAACAATAGCAAGATCCGCAAGAGCCCCACCACGACTCCTAAGGGTCGTAAAAGCATGATGGCCGGGAGTATCAATGAACAAAAGGCCCGGAACAACGAACTGGTCCAGTAAACCGGGATTTCCACATTTATCCACAATGGACCCAATAGGAACCTCGGTTGCACCGATATGCTGGGTTATAGCACCAGCTTCTCCGGACACAACCGCACTTCCGCGGATGTTATCGAGCAATGAGGTCTTTCCGTGATCCACATGCCCCATTACACATACGATAGGGGTTCTTAAGTCATCCTTTACAGCCATAGTGCAGCTCCCTTTGGAATTATCTTATTGATCTGATCAGTGATAAAAAATATACCCAGGGTCAATATGACCCTTTGAATATGACATCCACGACAGGCCGGAACTGGTCCGACCTGACGCTTCAGAATATCATTCAGTTGTCGATGGTTCGATCCTTTTAAGCTTACTCGTAAAGCTGCCCTTCATCGATCCTGGAATAGCCTGTGATCTCAAACTCTTCAAAGTGAAGAGCGATCTCACGCTCTGCTGATTCCGGAGCATCTGATGCGTGGACAATGTTCCTTCCGGTCTCAATAGCGAAGTCACCACGGATGGTACCTGGTAATGCTTCTACAGGATTTGTCGCACCGTTGACGGCACGCATGATCTTGATAGAATCCTTGCCTTCTACAACCATTGAAACGGATGGTCCTGAGGTCACATATGAAACGAGGGAACCAAAGAATGGCCTCTCGGAGTGCTCTTTATAGTGCTCCTCTGCAGTAGCCACTTCCATTACGTTCATCCTCAGAGCTACGAGCTTAAGGCCTCTCTTCTCGATCCTTGAAAGGACATCTCCGACAAGACCGCGCTGAACGCCATCAGGCTTGATCATAACATAAGTTTTTTCCATCAGACACACCCGCTTATGCTTTCTTCAGATATACTCTACCCTGCTCTGTCCAGACAGTACGCCTTGGAAGTCTTCCAAGATTGAAGTTGTTCTTACATTTTGAAGAACAGAAATAATATGAAGAGCCATCTTTTTTTGCGAAAAGGATGCCGGTTCCCGGCTCAAGTATCTCACCGCAAAATGAACACTTTCTCTGTTCCATTATCATCACCTGGTAGTTAATTTCTTAGCCTCTCTGGATGTCTCCATAAGCATGAACACATCGCCGATCCTTACCGGACCTACACAGTTCCTTGTAATGATCCTGCCCTTGTCACGACCCTCAAGAACCCTGCACTGTATCTGGCTTGCTTCACCATGCATACCGGTGTTTCCGATCACATCGATAACCTCGGCTGCAAAGCCTGTATCATCATCTGCCATTTGAGATGCCTCCGGTTATCGTTTATTTGAGTGCACTGATTTTCTGTGCAACGTCTTCTACAAGTTCGCCGCCCTTTCCTGCATCAGTGATCACAACAGCTGCACAGCCGACACCTATGCCACAGGCTGCACCAAGTTCTTTCTGCTGTTTTACAAAAATGTATGGTGTGTTCTTTTCCTCGCAAAGAGCTGGAATATGAGCAACAACTTCTGCTGGCTCAATGTCATCTGCAATGACAGCAAGCTTTGTAATGCCTCTCTCGATAGCCTTTGTTGCTTCGTTTGTACCTTTCTTGATCTTTCCGGTGTCTCTTGCGAGTTCGATTGCTTCAAGTGCTTTATCTGCTAATTCATCAGGAACGTCAAATTTTGCCATATTAAATTCTCCTTCGAAACCGCTTCTTATGCTGCGGCTTGTCATTATTCATTGTAATTCACTTAAACGCAACAAGTTATTTTCCCGAATGGAACAATACTTACATACGCCGAAGTATTTGATATGAATCGCCACAGTCACATATATAGCTTGCGCCAAAATGCAGCGCATATTGCAGAAAAGATATCAATAAAGAAAAAAAGGTGAGAAAGGATCTCACCATGCAGGCTCCATAGCCAGAGAATAGAAGTTCGAAACATTGGAACTTACAGTAACTTTCAGGATGTCATCCTCTGAATATATATCATAGAAGAGAGCACGTTCTGAACTATTAGCTGCAAGAGAGGTCACGTTGTTAATAGTACCCTCTGTTGGGTTCAGGTAGACCGTGGTCCTTGAGTATGACATATCGTCCTCAAGTTTCATCTCAAGGTAATATTGGTCCGCAAAGCCATCCTCTATAACAAGCAGGCGCTGCATTTCAGCTCCAGGTTCCACGAATTCAAGTATCCGGTCAAACTCGGCATTTGGTGCAGATTCACCTTCAATTGCATCCAGAGCAGACTCCAGTTGAACTTTCTCACCGAATAACATTGGTTCACCGACCACATTATACACATTGTTACCACGGGATAGAAGCTGGTATCCATTGTATAGATCCGGTGACAGATAATACTGGAAAGCAACGACCTGCGGGGAGATCTCATGCATATTGAACCAAGTATCATCAATGTATTGTGCAGTGTACATCTTATTGACCTGTGAGCCATATAGGCCATCAAGTTGTGATGTATTTCCTATTATCAACTCAAGAGGAGTGCCTCTGATAGCCATTATATCAAAATACTGTACAACAACAGCATTTTCAGCTGTCGCTGCAAGCCCATCATTAATAGAGTTCAATTCGTAATCTACGTGTTTGCCAGGTATGGAATCAAAGCTGGCCGCTTCCATAGATGAACTGTCCCCATTTGCCTGATTCGAATTTCCAGTGAAAAAGAAAGGCAGTATGGACATTACCATAATGACCGCTAAAAAGATCGCTATATATTTCTGATTCATTTATATACTCCGGGATAAACATTAGAAGCGCTTTAATAAAAGCACTTTTTAAAAGTTGGAACATCCTATCTACATAATCCTATATAAAGACCGTTTGTTTTGTTCCGGCACACACAACAAAAGATCAATTTGGAGGAAACTCAATCAAGAAAACGTGATGTCGATATCACACAGGACCGATCGGACCATTCGCCACACATAAGCCTTGTCTCAACCTTATGCAAAAGACCTTCGGCACCCAGCATAGATGTCTCGAACACGATCGTTTTGCCTACCTTTACTTTCGACAGAACAGAATCTACCTGATCCCATTCGGAATCGGGGTGCAGTTCAAGATAATGCATGTCAGAAACATCCTGTTCCAAAAATCCCAGATAGTCTGCTACTGCCTTGTTGGCATAAAGGACATAACCCTCCATATCCATCACCACCACCAACTCGTCCATCATATCAACAAGGGATCGAAGATCTTTATATTTCTGAGCAATACCGGATTCAGAGCGTATTTTGGAAATGGCAATGCCGATCTGGTTGGCTATCGTTTCAAGAGAGCTGCGCGAGCTATCAGGGATCTCATATTCACTGTGTGATGAAAGACAAAGCGCTGCTATGACCTTCCCTTCATGTTTCACAGGAATGATAGCAGCCCCATGAAGTCCCTCATACTGGAGTTTCTCCCGGGTTCCAATAGCATTAAGCTCGGAATGATGCTTGTAGACCGGCTGCCCGGTCATGACCAGACGGTTCTGCACAGAGTTCCTTGCAAAAACGGAAGTATCTTTCACAAACCGCTCCGACAGGCCTTCGTGTGCAACAAGCTTCAGGTCACCTGTTACCTCGTCCAAAAGATAGAATCTGCCGGAATCCACCGGATCGATCTTCAGGCTGAAATTCAGCATCTGATCAAAGGTTTCCTCAATTGTGTTTGCAGAGCTAAGGACCGTATCAAGGTCAAGCTGTACATGCATGAAGTCATCGGAATGTTTCCGGTCCGTAACATCCACGATAATACCCTGCAAGTACCTTACATTTCCCGCCTCATCGTGTTTTATGAACGTCCTTTCATCAACCCAGCGTACATCCCCGAACTTAGTAAATATACGATACTCCTGATTAAAGTCCATGAAGCCTGCATCCACCCTCTTGGCAAGCTCTTTTTGCACACGCTCCAGATCATATGGATGGACTATGTCACCATATACAAGCTTACCCGAGATAAAATCATCAACAGAATAACCAAACTGGGCAACATTCTCGGACACGAACTCAACAGGCCAGTTCTCCTCGGCACGCCATAAGAATACAACAGCAGGACTGCTTTTTATCACATCACCCAGGATCTTCTGAATATCAAGGGAGCGGCGAAGTTCCGCATCCGCCTTTTTGTGTAATAGGATATTCCACATCCCATTCATCAGAAGTGTTACCTGCCTCACATCCGACAGGTCATAATCCTCACCTTTATTACCCAGACCAACAAGGGCAACAACACGATCCCTTTCAAATATTGGAATACTCAGGAATCTTGTAATACCCATATGCCCTTCAGGATAGCCTTTTTTCGAAGGGTTCTCTGCAGAATAATCATTGATAATAATAGGCAGTTTCTGCTTTAGAGATTCATTCCAGAGACCAGCATGATCAAAATGGAATCCTGGATTCTTATCTTTGAGTGAGCATTTCTTCATCACTTCTCCGGACCAGGAGTCTATCGTAACTGTAGCTTCATCCACATCTACAAAAGCAAGATATCCAACCTGGCTCCCGGTCAGCTTTACTGCTTCTTCCAGCGAAAAATCCATGATCTCCTGAACGGATGAATCTGTCATCTGATAAAGATTCAACACCGCCTCGATACGCATCTCCTCGGTGTGCAGCACATTTTCGATCTTCTTACGGCCGGTGATGTCAACGATAATACCCTGGAGATATGTGACCTCGCCCTTTGAATTGTGATGAAGATGTGTCCTCTCGTCCACCCAACGAACTTCGCCCGACCTTGTCAATATCCTGTATTCCTGGAAGAAATCAGAGTAACCGCCTTCAGTCGATTTAGAAACACCTGCACGTACCCGATCGATGTCGTCCGGGTGTACAATATCACCATAAACAAGTTCTCCCGAGGTGAAATCTTCCACCGAATAACCGAACATATCAATGTTCTTCGAAACGAACTCAACAGGCCAGTCTTCTTCAGCACGCCATAAGAACACAACAACAGGACTGGAATTTATGACCGATTCCAGTGTGTTCTTCATCTCCAGTGCACCATCCAGCAGCGCAATATCATCCATCCTCTGTTCAGTTATATCAACAACTATCCCGTGATAGAACTTGAGCTTACCAGAATCGTCATAATGGACAGATGTCCTTTCATCCACCCACCTGACATCCCCTGATCTGGTGAGAATACGATACCTTAGATCAAAGCTTGTATCTTCCTTGCTAACATGCCGGGATGCTTCGGACATGACCATATCCGCATCATCAGGATGTAAAATATCAACATATCGGAGTTTACCGGAAGTAAATTCCTCCGGATCGTAACCGAACTGAGAAATGTTCTCTGAAACAAAATCCACAGGCCAGCCTTCATCTTCCCTCCAGACAAAGACAACTGCAGGACTTGAGTTGACCACGGATGAAAAGACCTCTTCCATAGATTCTGCATCAAGAAAAGGCATTTTTGCCTTATTTACATTCGTTTTTCCGGCAGTAATGTGATCGACCCCAAAGGTTTGTAAATATCAATTAGAGATTGAACCTATTTATACATTAATACAAAGAAAATACAAAAATTCATTCTGTTCTTTATACGTATGTTATATTTTAGAAAGTAATTTGCCTTAACCGGTCAAAAATCAATAATTGATACGATTAACACGAATAATTCGATGACCACGTTTAACAAAACATAAAACTGCCACCCTTCTGCAAAAACTATATCAACAGCCTTATTCTAATTCAACATATGGGCATTTTCAAGGATATCGTTAGTCAAACATCTTACAGGCGAAAGCTAAAGCAGATGGAGAAATCAGCAGAGAGCACATTTGGAAAAGGCTACGTTCTTTTTGAAATGAGCCGCTATGAAGAAGCACTGGAAAAATATGATGAAGCTGCAGCTATGTTGGAAGAGACACAGCAAATGATGCTTGAAAGTGATATGGAAGAAGAAGCAAAGAAAATCGAGAAAAAAGCAAGAGATGCCCGGTTCAACAAATGTTTTGTTCTTTTCAAACTTCAACGATATGAAGATGCACTTGAGATCATCGATGAGGCACTGAGTAAAAGTCCCGAAGACCCAAGGATCATATTCAGCCGAGGCTTTGTTCTGTTCAGCATAAGTCGATATGAAGAAGCACTTAAGGTACTTGATAAGGCCATTGAGATGCAACCGGAATTACCTGATGCATGGTACTGCAAGGCGAATGCCCTCTATCAAATAGAACGTTTTGAAGATGCACTTGAAGCATATGAAAAGGCTATCGAATATGCAGGCATAATGAATTTCGAGTTCCCACGCTATTCCCTCCTGAACATAGATCCCGACCCCACATTAAAGACAAATGCTGCCGGAGTATGGTACGCTAAAGCAAATACCCTCGATAAGCTGGGAAGGCAGGAAGAAGCTATTGAAGCATACAGGAGTGCCCTTGAAATAAAAAAAGCATTCCCGGATGCATGGTATTGCCTGGGCAACTGTCTGGCAGAGGTCGGCAGGGATGAGGATGCATTAACGGCTTTCACTAATGCCCTTCACATTGAACCGGATTTCAACGCTGCACGTGAGAACAAAGCGGAAATACTGTTAAAACTTGGAAGGCAGGAAGAAGCAAAGGAAACGCTTGAATATGAACCGAAACCCGGGAAGTGATCAATACATCATCTTATCCGGTTTTTTCTCCCATTCATCCAGCAATTTGCGGCAGCTTTCACATTCGACATTGGTTTTTTCCAATACGGATGGTGAAGCACCTTTTCTCAGAATATCATAGATCATGCCATCATCAAAGCCTATGGAAGCAACTTCATCGGTACTGGTCCCATAATATACATTCCTGATGCGCGCCCAGCATATGGCTGAAAGGCACATGGGACAGGGCATGGTAGTAGCATATAGCTCACAGCCGGAAAGGTCAAAGTTCTCAAGAATTGAAGAAGCTTCGCGTATCGCAACTATTTCAGCGTGTGCAGAGGGGTCGTTGGTGCCAAGCACTTTGTTGTGTGCCTTTGATATGATCTTTCCGTTCTTTACAATAACAGCTCCGAAAGGACCACCTTCATTATTTTGCATGCCTTTGCGTGCTTCCTCCACAGCGACTTCCATGAAGTTATCAGACATACGTTACTTTTTCTCCCCAAGGTAGTTCAGAAGAAACTT
This sequence comes from Methanococcoides sp. NM1, assembly GCF_900774285.1. NCBI lineage: Archaea > Methanobacteriati > Methanobacteriota > Methanomicrobia > Methanosarcinales > Methanosarcinaceae > Methanococcoides > Methanococcoides sp. NM1. The sequence continues at coordinate 91,804 of NZ_CAAGTW010000002.1, read as the reverse complement.
CATTGCATCCTTTTCAGCTTTACCGCCACATTTGTTCACAGTGCAGGAATAAGCCTTGATGAGCCTCATGTATTTTTCATCATTTGTCAGCTCATAGCGTGTCGCATGCACACAAGATTCGATAACGAGATTGAATCCGCGGTTTACCGATCTAAAAACATGTTTGTTCATCCGTGCATGGAGGGGCTTTAATTTTGCCACCAGTGCTTCAGATGTTTCCTTCATGTCAACACACTCAAAAACAGCCCATGCTACTGCTTCCTTAAGCACTGCAAAACTGCGTTCATCGTGAGTGAAAACATCGAATTCGGAACTATCGACATTACCAAAAGTGGTACGCACAAAAAGGAGGGGGTCATAGACAAGGTTTGCCACAAGCCTATGCTCTGCCAGAACATTGTTATATGTAGTAGAGCCTTTAAAAAGTCGCACAAGTAACTCATTGTCTTTACGAATGATACCCATTGGAGCAGCATTTGGAGACCAGCCCTGATAGGTGGTCACTATCATTTCACTAATGCCTTCATTTATACCAAATGTATCAAGATCAATTTTTGCCATTAGAATCTCAAACCCCCAAGCAACGTTATGAAAATACCTGCGATGATCATATCTGCTGTAGATCCCGGATTTATTTTTCGATCAAGTAGTTCCGTATCGAAACTCTCGATGTCATTCCAGAATAGAGACATTTTGTAATCGTTATTCTCTATTTTTGAAATAATATACTTTGCTTGCATAGAAACATTTTCCGCTGTTTCTATATTAGTCTTTGTCCGGATGAACGTGTCCGGATTTTCCGAGAGCAACTTCAAAAATGTATAAACGATAACCTGATTTATGTCAGGAATAGAATCTTCACCATTATGAGCGGTCATTAAGCGAGTGATCGTATATGCACAATCTGCACATGTTTTGAATCCATTGACCCACTCATTGGCGATCTGATCATAACCCTGTGAAATCACCATCAGGTCGTATAATGTAACCCCTTTGTCCTTCAATGAGCCCAGCGACCCTTCATCCTGAAGATCGAACTCATCCACATCATTAACGCGCACGCCCGCTGAACTGAAACATTTGTAGAAATCCAGGGCATCGTCTGTATCCGTTGACCTGACGATTTTCTGGGCGCGACTGATAAGCTGATCCACATCGAAAGTTCCATCCTTTTCAAGAAGTTCCCCTGCGGCCATAGAAAGCGGGATAAGGAGAAGAAATGCACCGAAATGTGTGTTACCGCCAGCCTGCCAGGAATTGCTCTGGCAAACAGCATTCTTTAAGCTCTCACCAATGCCTGTGCATCCTCTGGCTGCATCTTCAATTACAGGATAAATGCTTACAGCAGATGCAAGGAAGTGCTCGTACCTGGTGTCATCGTAATCATGGTGACGGTCTATGTTTCCCGGTTTGGGAGAAGCTGAGACCTCCAGGATCATTGCAAGCTGGGCACAACGCGCAATATATGATGCTGCAGACTGCCCGCTGCAGCTCAGTCCATTGGATGTTGTCCCGTGATAATTAAAATCCATTCACAGGTTTTTTAGCATTATCTAATATATAAGTTGCAAGGTCTTTCTTCAATTTCATGTAATCTGCTGCAGAAAGATCAAGCAGATCAAGAACTCCGTCCCTTAAATAACAGGGTTTTGAGATCTTACAGCACCAAACAAGGCTGCCAAAACAGGTACTATCCCCGAATTCAAGAGGGGTGCCTTTTGCAAACTCCATCTTGATGTTGGCAAATTCCTTAGGACTGTATCCAAGCTGTCCTGCCTTGTTGTGCACAGCACATGGTTTAACGGGCAGACAACAGAATGCAAGTCCCCTTAGATCCCCTTCACCACGGCAGACATGCTTGGGTGAATTATACCAGCCGATCTGCTCCTGAAGCAGAGATACTTCCTCAACAAGATGATCAATAAGATGCGGGTCCTGAAGCACGCCTCTTGAAACGGAGACCATATCAGCACCTTTTGAGAACATCTCTTTAGCATCGTAGAAATCAAGAATGGAATTGTTGCCTATGAGGAATAACCTTGTAGAGTCACGGATACGCAGTATCGCACTAAGGTCAGCACCTGCGCCTTCCTTCATAGCATCCAGATGCAATATATCGGCACCAGCCTTTTCAATGGCCCTTGCAAGAGCTATATCATCGACCACATTTGCCCTGACCTTCACAGAAAGGACAACACCGGTCTCCTTGATCTTAGAGATCCAGTCTGCAAGTCTGGGCATGTCCTTCATCAGTGATTCACCGACACCGATAGAGATCATTTCATCCTGTCTGCAATGAGCATCCAGCTCAAGGATCCCACCGGCATTTTTTATGATTTCAGCAGCTTTGAGCAACGGCTCAAGGGTCGTACTTCTGACATTAAAAGCCACAGCACCATCAATATTGATCTCGTTAGCTTCATTTTTCAAAAATTCCAGCGGAGTATCGGTTATGAACTCATCCCGACCCTTCCCAACAAGCGCCTTAGCCGCTATATTCGTATTATCATCCAGATTATAGCCGCCGATCACAGCAAGACCGGCATTCTTTGCATAATTGTTTGCAAATTCACTGTTAGTAACACCCGCCATTGGCGCAAGGGCTATGGGGTTGTTGAATTTGACATAACCAATTTGCAGATCAAAAAGTTCATCGCTCACAATAATAGCCTCATAAAGGTTCATTTAGCTTAATTTGGGCTGTAAAAGAAAGTAGTTCCATATTAATGTAACGTTACAGAACAAATTGATATATATAGAAACAAGAGAATAAATCTAAAAGGAAGAGAGGATATCAAGTGAAACCCATAAAGGCCGCAGCCATCCAGATGGACATTTCCCATTGCAAAAAACAGGACAACATCAAAAAAGCACTCAGGCTGTCTGAAAATGCAGTTTCACAGGGTGCAGACCTCATAGTGCTCCCTGAAGTGTTCTCTACCGGATTCTGCTATGAAGACCTGGACAACGCAGGAGAATCAGAACCCTGCCCTACGATCGAACAGCTAAGCGATTTCTCTGAACAGAATTCCTGCGTTATGATCGGTTCCATAATACAGAAACACGACAAAGAAGAAGAAAAAGAAGAAGAGGAAAAAAATCACTTTACGAATATGGGCTTCTGTATCGAGAACGGCGATCTTGCAGGAACATACACTAAAACGCATCCATTCGGAAGGGAAAAAGGCTATTTCACACCCGGCGATCAGATCGAACCGATCCGCCTTAAAAGCTATGATCTTACCATCGGACTGGAGATTTGCTATGAGATGCGTTTTCCGGAAATTGCAAGAAAGCTGGCGATCGCCGGTTCTGATATCCTTGTAACCATTGCAGAGTTCCCAAACCCAAGGGAATACCAGTGGAGATCACTTGCAACAGCGCGTTCTATTGAGAACCAGACATACCATATTGCCTGCAATAGAACTGGCACAGATCCCAGCTCCACATTCTTTGGAGCCACTATGATCCTTGATCCCCTTGGAAACGTTCTGGCAGATGCAAAAGATAAAGAGTGCTTCATCATTCACGAAATTGATCCTGAAATGATAGAAGATACGAGAAAAGCAATTCCGGTCTTTGGTGACCGGAGACCTGAACTTTACGGATCTCTTCAACATCGTGTGGGTAACTAAATTTATTTACATCTACCTTTCAAGCGTCATGGAATTCAAAGAACTAATGCAAATCGCAATCGAATGAGCAAAAATACCACATCACAATTAAAGGATTGTACAGGGAGATGATCTATAATTGCGAATATTTGCTTGCAGGACGTTAAAATTACCCACTCGATGTTAATGAGAACCAACTTTACTAAAGAGTGGAATTAGAAACTAAAATGGACATCAAGTCCAAGTATACGATCTGCTCCACCAGCGATGTCACGAGCGATCTCTGCACAGCCAATGGAAGCACTCCATTTACCAAGTACATCAGGTTTAACACCCAGATGCCTTCCGATCCGGTCTACGGCATAATCCTCTTCACCCATTGAACCAGCAAGGAAAACCTTGCCTCTTGCCCCATGGTCCTCCATCAGTACCTGCATTGCAGCGATCTCCATGGCTGCGAAAAGTGAAATACGGTCCATTGCAAGTACAGCCTCATCCTCTTTGTTCTTCAGGGCTCCGAGAAGCTCTTCAACACTTGAATAAGGGCTACGGCTCAATACACCGGCATTCATGAAAGCATCATTTGCACTGCATTTGCCTGCATCGACATCCCTGATAGCTTCAAGATCAAGAGGACCATGCTGGGTTCCCGGAGCAAAAATGCAGGCATCAATCGCACCTACAAGCTCCCCTCCACAGACACCTATAGTCACAGTATTGGAGCTGATATCGGAAACCACAAAGTCATCCACGCCTGTACAGTAAGCGTTGTATGCGATCCCGATCTTTTCCGGGCTCGTTGAATGTGAAAAAACGTTCATACGGGAGTCAGTGTTGCTTTTCGAATGGATCCCGGGAATCAATACCGCAGGTATAACGGATTCTTTGATCGCATCAAAAACACGTGTACCTGCGCCGGTTTTTTTGCCGACACCCTCGATACTTATAACTCCACGGGATGATACCCTCTTAAGGTCTTCAATGGCAACTATGCCATCGCCCATAGAATAGGTAACAGCAGCAAGTTCAATATCCGAAATACCGACCTCCAGATTGGAAGTTACAGATTCAAGGATCTCCGGTCCGGACATGTGTGCCACTTCTGAACGCGGTAGTTCGAAAGTTTTTATATATTCTTTACCGATCCCGGCAAAACGCATTGCATTGGTACCGTGATCAATCCCGATGAACATAACTAACACCTTGAAATATTAGACATCAAAAAGCATGGCGTTAAGCTCTTCCATCACACGCTCACCTTCATCGCGAGTAGCAACGGTCGTAACGATCCTTATTTCCTGTGAAGAAGTGCCGTGGGACAAAAGCATGCGCAAATTGCCCCTTTCATCAGGACGCAGGACCTTTGCAGTAAGATTCCCGCCAGGAGAGCTCTTTCCTTTGACGGTTATAACGGATGGAATGATGCTCTTTACCTCTTCGTGCTGGCTTATGATACCGAGGATCTTTTTCCCCTGACGTTCACCTATAACGGTTGAGTGAGCACCATGAAGTTTCCCTTTTAACAATGCTTCCCAATTTTTAATCGAATTATCTTCCATGCACGAAATTTGAAAAGCTGATATAAAAACATTACTGACATATATAAGTCAAAAAGAAAGAGATGGAAAAAGAAAGTAAATTAAAGTGAAAAAGGAAAAAGGGATGTGCACCGATCGGTGCTTCTATCCACTTAAATGTCATGCACGTCGCTCATATCGAGCAGACGGATGTTTGCGCCATCAAGAGCCGTGACAGCACCCCTTATATCATTTACGCGCACGATAAGGAATGCTTTCTCGGTCTTTGTGACAAAGGCATAAGCATAATCGATGTTGATGTCTTTTTCACTGAGAACATCTGCGATCATGGCAAGCTGGCCGGGTACATCCTCCATCTCCACACCAAGAACATTTGTCTCGGATACAGTAAATCCTGCATCATGGAGCACTTTATGAGCTGAATCGGGATGATCTACAACCATCCTGATTATACCGAAGTCTCCGGCTTCGGCAATAGTAAAAGCGCGAATGTTAATGCCGGATTCCTTAAACTTCTCAGCAATGTTTGCAAGCCTTCCCGGCTTGTTCTCTGCAAATAATGAGATCTGTTTGATCATTTTCTCTTCCATGAGATCAACCCCTTAAGTTCTATTAGAATGATGGCTTCTAAAGTATTATATCTTTCTGTTATCGATAACTTTCTTTGCCTTACCCATTGAACGTGGCAATGACCCATGCTCAACAAGCTCCACCTTGACAGCAATGTTCAGTACGCTCTTAAGAGCTGCACCCACCTTCTTCTCAAGGTCCATGATGTCAGTGACCTTATCGCTGAAAGCAGCGTCAGTCATTTCGATCTGAACTTTCATAATATCCAGTTCATTGATCCTGTCAACGATGATCATGAAGTGCTCGCCTACCTCAGGAATATCCATCAGAACGGATTCTACCTGTCCCGGGAAGACATTGATGCCACGAACGATAAGCATGTCATCAGCACGACCCAGTACACGCATGATACGTGGGTGTGTACGACCACATTCACATTCATCCCAGTTCAGCACAGTTATGTCACCTATCCTGTACCTGATAAGCGGCAATGCTTCCTTCACAAGTGTTGTGATCACAAGCTCACCACGTTCACCATTTGCTACAGGTTCACCAGTATCAGGGTTAATGACCTCTACAAGGAACTGGTCTGCCCATATATGGATACCATTCTGAGACTGACATTCAGTGAAGAGAGGACCACTAAGTTCGGATGTTCCGAATATATCATAGGCCTTGATGCCTGTGGAATCCTCGATCCTCTTACGCATCTCCTCTGACCAGGGCTCGGCACCCAGTACACCCACGCGAAGCTTTGTATCATCCTGGAAGCTGATACCAGCATCCCTTGCAGCTTCGATCATGAACAAAAGATATGAAGGAGTGCATGCAATGACAGTGGACCCAAGATCCTGCATAAGTTCGATCTGCCTTTCGGTATTTCCGGAGCTGGCAGGAAGAACAGTACATCCGGCTTCCTCTGCACCATAGTGCATACCAAGACCACCTGTGAAAAGACCATATCCATAACCTATCTGCATGACATCGTCCCTTCCTACACCAATAGAGGTCAATGCACGTGCAAGGGAAGTTGACCATGCCCTAATGTCATTATCGGTGTAACCGACCACGGTAGGCTTACCGGTGGTCCCTGATGAAACGTGGAAGCGTACAAGCTTGTTGTTCGGAACACAGAACATACCTGTCGGATAAGTGTCCCTCAGGTCTTTCTTGAATGTGAATGGTAGCTTTGTAACATCATCCAGTGTTTGTATGTCCTCAGGTTTTACACCTGCATCATCGAATCTCTTTTTGTAAAAAGGAGAATGCTCATAAACATATTTCACGAGCTGGCATAATTTCTGCTCCTGTACTTTTTTTAACTCATCAACAGGCATTCTCTCGATCTGTGGATTCCAGTATTCTATCATATTATCACGCTATTGTTGATTAATATTGATGAGGGTTTGTCATAACCACTTATAAGCTCAACGGGTTTTTCTTGTCCTTCAAAATTTCTCTTACCGACTCGACGCATTCAAAAAGAACAGTGTCCATATCGGCAACGACATCGATGCCTGCTGCACCGGCATGCCCTCCACCGGTACCTTCATAGTGACCGCTGATCTCTTCCATGATCTTACCAAGATTTACTCCTGCATTTACAGCATCACGTTTTGCACGACCACTCACCCTTATGCTATCACCGCGGGCAGTGCCAACAAAAGCAACATCTCCGCCAATATTGATCAGCATGGAGGATGCAGAGCCGCCAAAGGAACTTACATTGGATGTTACCACAAGCCAGTCACTAATACGCTCGATACTTGCACGTGAAGCGGACTTGAGCATTGCGATCCTCATTGAGACATCCTGGGGAGTTGAAGCCATCAGGTCAAGCACTTCCGCATACTCCACACCGCTTGACTCGATGATCTTACCAAACGTCTTGAAGGTCTTGCTTGTAGCATGCTTGAAATGACCTGTATCCGTAACAATTCCTGCCATCAATCCCAATGCCAGTCGGTGCATGATGGGAGCACCCATGCAATTGAGTACATCGTAAACGATCTCCGCCACAGATGTAGCATTGCGGTGAAGATAAAAAGCAGCATTTTCCGTAAGTGCAGTAGTTGCATGATGATCTATCACGCAATAATTAGAAAGCTCGATGTCATTAAGCTGTGCGCTGGTAGATGTATCTACTACCACTACCAGATCATAATCTTCTGGATTTGGACTTTCTACTACATCGATCTCCAGCTTATCAACAAGAAGGGATGCAACCCTGTTACAACCATCAACCAGACCTACGGCCCCCCCTATTGCTTCAGAGAGTGCAAATGCACTACTTATAGCATCAGGATCGGCATTACGATGGCATAGATATAAGATGTTGTGATAATCCAGAAGTCGATTGAAAAAGCCAACTTCATCAACCTGCATTTCTACCTCTCATCTTTCTCACAGAACACAGTCTGGAAAAGATAATCGGCGGGTTTACAAGGATTATTGTCCCTGTGTACCCATTGCCTGCTGAAGTTGTTCCTGGAGCTGGGTAAAACGCTTTGAGATGCGCTCTTCCTGACGGGATAGTGACTGAAGCCTCAATGAAAGTGTATCAAGTCTCTCTTTGAGCTTTGTTACGGTCTCTTCCTTGGTGGACTGGATCTGAAGATCTCCTACAGCCCTGTAAACAACAGCATCATCTGAAAGTTTCCCAAGCTCTTCAAGCGCCATTTCAGACTCTTTCTGCATGGATGCCATCTGGTTCTTCTGCATTGCAAGAGACTGCGCCTGCTGCTGAACCTGCTGCAATTGTGCAAGCTGGTTCTGTACTTGTGGGGGTATTTCTGAACTCATTTTGGTTTCACCTGACCAGTCAATAAACCTGAAATGATTTTAATGTTTCTATCACGAATAAGGTAAAACAGAAGCCGGGGTATCTCATACACCTTTGCAGGCACCCTTGCCGACCACACATACACCATGTGCCACCTGCACAAGACGGAGCCATGTATTCAATGTGGAACGCATGGAAATTATATCATCAGCACTTACGCGCATCACGAGAGAAGAATTCCTGACCTCTACATCGACAGAAGCCCTATCAGTTACAGTAGTCTCCAGTTCAGGCAGGATAGACCTGTAGACAGCTGCTGCATCATCCAACACCATAACTGATTCAGAAAATAGCTTCAATCAGCTGCCTCCGAAACCCTGTAGCTTTTTACATTGAGTCTGAAAAGTAACTTGCCGGAATACAGGAACTCCATCCGGTCATCTTCTACCCGAATACATTTGGCCATTCCATCGCATTCGTCCTGAGGAATGCCAAAGTAAAGTGACAACATATTTCCAAGTTCACCATTACCCATTAGAAAAGGTTCCATGGATTTGAGATTGGAAAATTTGTAGCCATCGGGATAGAACATGCTCAAACGAATGGATAAAAGCTCTGCCCCCTCTTCATCGTAGAACATGAGGCTTCCAGGACTTCCATGATAATCACCAACCACTACTACATGAGTATCGTCGGAATAGGACATAACGTCAGCAAGACCCATTTTACCCCGGGTCAGATACTCACAATTAAAAAAAGATGCCAAATACTTGCACAAAGTGCGAGTATTGACAGAAGGTTTGCGAGAAGAAGTTATTAACATGACTTCTTACTCGGCTTTTACTGTTTTGATCGATGCCTGCGACCTTTCCTTTACAAGTATCCGGTGTCCACAATAAGGACAGCGGATACCGGTATATTGATAGTCGATCTCGACCGGGCGCTTGCATCGAGTACACTTGTAGTCCATATGATTACTCAACCTGTTCAGTGGCTTTCTTAACAGACCTCATTACAGTACTACCTACTGTAGTAGTTGGAAGGTATGTGCCACCTGCAAAGGTATATCCACACTTTTTACATTTCCAGATGCCGGTCCCAACTCTCTTTACAGTCAGGCGTGCACAGTTTGCACACTTGTGTGGCATGTGCATCTTTTCTTCAAGATCCGCAACCAACTTACGGTCCCTTCTTCCATAGCGTGTGCCGAACCTTCCTGCAGACCGGGACACACGTCCTTTCTTTGAGTATTTTTTTGCCATTATAATCGTCTCCTTGATATGGATTCCTTAATAATCGAGCTTATAATGATCGGATATAATCGTCATGAACTGCTACGATGAGCATCGATCAAACTCATATGTTAAGGAGGTACTCCTCCCTTATCTTAGCGCCTATTTCACATGATTTTTCAACAGCTTTCAGGAACTTTTCCTCTGAAAGCAAACCTGCGCCGCTCTTCTGCATGGCACAGATCGAACCATCCTGATTGGAAACGATAGTGACCTTTGTATCACAGATCGACTCCTCGTTGTTGCTTGCATCAATGAAATACTCACCTCCAACGTTAACAAAGGTAAGTGATACAGGCATCTCACGAATAGGCATCTTTGTATCTTCTCCACGGCCTTCGCGTTCTGCCGGGATGGTTGCTGTCATGAGAGCTGCAATTGCACCAAGTGATGCTGCATCCAGCAGGTTTCCGCTGTCGTTCAAGACATGGACGTCTAAAAAGACCATCCAGACCTCTTCTCCTTCCGTAATACACAACTTGTTTAAATCAATTGCGCCTGATTCACGGATACCACGGTCTACCACGCGTGCCATTTCGATAGCTTTCGGTCTTGGAGGACCTGCCTCGAAGTCTGGTGAAGCGATCGGGTTCAATTCCATGCTGGTGATTATAACACCCTTATCAGCAGAATCCGGGAAAGGTGTACCGACCTGAAGCTTTACACCTACAATAACCTGGGTATCGCCGTAACAGACCTTTGCAGAGCCTTCTGCTTTGTCTATAACATTGGTCTCAAGTTTGATATCACGCATCTCATCGAATGCACGACCGTCCTCACGCTGACCCTTGAGAGCCAGATTGAATATGAAATCTTTTTTAAGTCTTGATACAGCTTCATTGCTCATATTTCTCACCCTCTTCCTCAGTGGACTCCTCGCCCTCTGGCTCTGAAGCGATGTCTTCTTCATTTACTTCTGCTGCTGCTTCCTCGCATTCTCCCTCGTTCACTTCAAATTCAGTGACGTCTTCTTCGAACATGGCTTCAGCTTCTTCGACCTCAACATCTTCAGGATCTTCGGTTTCTGCAGCTTCAAGGTCTTCACTTTCTTCCACAGCATCCTCTTCTTCAGCTGCTTCAGAAACTTCTTCTTCCTCGGACATGAGCTCAGCCTGAAGCTCAGCATCTTCAAGGATCTCTTCCTCTTCAGCAGTGCCGAACCTTTCCAGAAGAGCGGCTTTCTGTATTGCAAATATCTGCTCACAGCCTTCCCTGACCATCTCGATACCCTTGCTGATCTCCTCAGCGGTCAGATTTCCATCCATCTGTAAAAGAGTTATGTCACCATCTTCGGTCATTGCAATAGGCAGATCAGCGTCACCATAGTTGTCCTCAGGTTTGTTAAGGTCAAGCACAAGCTGACCGTCCACCTTACCGACAGCACAGGCAGCCACCAGTCCCTTCATAGGGATACCGGCATCCACTAATGCAAGTGTTGCAGCATTGATAGCAGCTGTCCTTGTTCCTGCATCAGCCTGAAGGACCTCTGCGAACACATCGATAACAGCAGATGGGTAAAACTGCTTCATAACAACAGGTTCGAATGCTTCTCCACTTACTTTGGATATCTCAGTGCTTCTCCTGCTTGGACCAGGACGTATGCGGTCCTCAACGGAGAATGCTGCCATATTGTACCTGTATCTTACAAGCGCTTCACCAGGGCGCTGAAGCCTGCGTGGGTGAAGTTCCCTTGGACCATAAACTGCAGCAAGAACCTTGTTATTACCCCATTCAAGATAACATGAACCATCTGCCCTTGTGAGTACGCCCATCTCAACGGTCATAGGGCGGATCTCATCGACACGCCGACCGTCAAGGCGCATCCCGTTTTCATCAAAAAATTTTTCCGGTTTATCACTCATATTCAATCTCCAATTTCATCTCTTTTCTCCCATAGTTCAGCAGGTCTTGTTCATGCCTCATCCACTTCATCATCAAGGAGGGCATCGACCTTACGACAGGTTTCTTCGGTAACGTTGTCTTCTTTTGCGGGCAGAGTTGACCTTTCTTCCTCTATCAGCTCATCCGCATCCGACTCCGCAACCTCTTCCGGCTCATTCCTCAGGAACCTGCCTACTTTATCCGTTAAACCGGATATATGAGATTCACGTTCGATCATTTCAATAGCAGCTGCCAGATGATCCATATCATCTGATTTTCCGTTGATCCAGATACGGCCGTTCTTTCCTACGAACACATCACAATTCGACTCTTTCTTAAGGATCGAGACCATGGAACCACTATGACCGATCACACGAGGGACCTTTGCAGGTACGACATCGATGATACGACCTTTTGTCAACACTCTTGAACCCGGCTCACGCATGGTAAGTTCCACTTTCATGGACTTGCTGACATCCTTTATACGAACAATTACGCAATCCCCAATACTCATACATTTCCTCATTTCTGAGGAGTCAACGCGCTTTGGATATTCGGAAACATGAAGCAATCCGTCATAAGGAGAACCAGTTTCCATTATCCAATTCGAAGGGGTTACATCAATTACAGTACCGATTATGAAATCCTTGCGTGAAGGATAATACTTTCCTGAAAAAGGTACAACTGAAACTTTGTTCTTGACGTTTGCAATTCCATAGAGCAAGGAATAGACCTTGCCGTCCTTTACATATGTTCCCGCTCCGGCCATTTTCTCCTTATCAGAAAGGAGTTGTCCGGGGATTACGATTTTCCGATCCATGAATTAGCCTCTTACAAAAGTTTGGTCTCAGCATCCCCTTTTGTCAGATTGTTTACAAGACCGTAAAAATCATTCTGCAACCCTGCAGGCATCTTGACCACAGCAACCCATGATCCATCATTCTCCCACCTATCTTTAAGCATAGTGCCGAACTTTGCAATATCACCATATGATTTACCAGCATATTCTGCAGGGACCTTGACCTCTACCTCCACTTCTTCAAAGCGGATCGGTATAATTGGTCTAATGGCCTTCATTACGATATTGACCTGTTCATCGACGCTTTTCAATGGGTCAATGTGGATCTTTGCCTCTTCCATGGCCTTCTCTATACGTGCCGGGGGATGAGGGGTCCTTGTTTGTGGATTGATCGCGTTCTGTGCAATAATGGAAATGACCTGTTTGGTCTTTTCCTCAAGAATATGTTTCCTCTGCTCTTTAGTGAGCTGAAGTTCACCGTGTTTTATAATATGTGCTGCGATCTCGAACACATCAGTGGTCTCGAATGCATTGGAGAGATCGGACTCCGCCGCGTGGTATCCTTTGCTAGCATCCTCAAAGATGGATTCGACTGCAAGAATATCCTCGATCTTTACATTGCCACCTTTCTTGAACTCCAGTGCCCTATCGGGGTCTACAAGCACTTCATAATGCATGCTGCCTTTCTTCAACCTTGCAACCAATGATTCATCAAGTGATACCATACTCTACTCCCTCCTATTTACTTAGCAATGCTCAAAACAATTACTCTTCCTGCTGTTCCTCTGCCCCTTTATTTTTGTCGTCTTCTTTGTGTTCTTCAAGAATGCGTTCCACAAAGGATGCGACCTCTTCTTCAGGACATTTTCTGAACTGGTGGTCTTCAAGAGTTACCATACCCACTTCAAGTGTGGATGCATCCAGTTTCACATCTGTTGCTCTGTAAAGTGCTTCCATACCAAGCATAACAACTTCATCCATGGTCATGTCATCGCGGTGTTTTTCCTCGAAGGTTTCCATGAAGATATTCCTGCCTGCACCGATAGCAGTTGCCTTGTACTCAAGAAGTGCGCCACTTGGATCAGTTTCGAATAACCTTGGTTTGTTGTCATCAACGCCCGCTATCAAAAGAGCAGTACCGTACGGACGAACTCCGCCGTATTGTGTATAGGTCTGCTTGTGGTCACAGATCTTCTTGGAGAGAACCTCTACACCTATAGGCTCGTCATATGTGACCATATTGATCTGAGCTTCGACCCTTGCACGATCTACAAGTGCACGTGCATCTGCAACAAGGCCTGATGTTGCAACACCTATATGCTCATCTATCTGGAAGATCTTTTCAATTGACTCTGCCTCTATCAATCTGCTTGTGATCCTCTTATCTACCAACAGAACCACACCGTCCTTTGCTTTTATGCCAGCTGCCGTAGTACCTCTCTTGACAGCTTCCCTTGCATACTCTACCTGGAAAAGCCTTCCATCAGGACTAAAAACAGTAATTGCTCTATCATAACCCATTTGTGGTGCCATTTGCATGATCTTTTATCTCCTACTATTTACTTTCGTGATGCTAAAAAACGTATGAATAGAGTTTCTGTACATTCACCTAGTTCACTTATAACTTATTTAAATTATTCTATAAATGGATGTTCATGGTTTTTCTTCAGGACTATATACCGTACACCCTTCTAAATACTTTTTTGTTGCTCCATGAACAGTACCCGATATACCCAGAACATGGACCATCACAGGATTCCCATTAACTGAAGTTACAGAAGCAAGGACTGCACGTGTCATATCCATCCTTTCCCGAAGGCAGCGCACAACACCTTTGGAATCCTCAAAATCAAGTAACCTTATATCACATTCACTGGAACCTTTGTCGCCAATAAGTGAGCCTGCACACGAAAATATCTCGCGAAGAAGGTCACTGCGATCTACACCATTTCCGCCTATCAGTTCAAAAGCAAAATACCTCTTATTAGTACGCTGTGTGGGAGGAAGTATCTTCATTTCTCCTCACCTTCCATGCCCGAAGGATCATCTTCAAGAATCTCCACACCTTCGCATATGAAGTTGTTACCACGGCGAACTCGCCTTATAATTTCTGCAGGAGTCTCGCTCAAAGACTTTAAGGCCTCACCGCGCTCCATTCCAAAAAGTGTTGCCAGAGCCATCATCTCTCGCGGAGCACGCAGACCATAAGAGAATGATGCATTATTTGTAAGCAAAAACGGAACATCATATTTCCTTGCAAGTGCCAGGATCTCCCTGAAATGGGAAAGACTGTGCACACGCCGGCCTCCACGCAACATTATCAGAGAAGCCATATCAAATGCAATTGCGACATTATTATCGCTTGCGGACTTTGCAAGCACATGGTTCAATCCACATCCTTTTGGAGTGCCAGGATGCAAAAGTATATCCACATTCGGATTTTCCACCGCTGCACGATTTATGCCCTCATCGCCGCCATGTACAGCAAGTATATCCACTTTTTTGCGATATTTTCCCACAAGCCCGTGGAGCTTAGAAGGATTGGAGGACACCAGTTCGACCCCGCGTAATATCTCAAAGCCTTTGTCTGAACTGCCTTTTGGAAGGGAATCCGAATTGGAATGATTCGTTAGTGCAATGCCACCAAAACCCAGATGTCTTGCCATTGCAACCATTTCTTCCTGTGTACTTTTGCCATCTGGTACACAATGAACACAAAGATCATAGAACACAGGATCAGCCAAATAATTCCTCCACAATAATTCCGGCCTGCTGACGGTCCTTTGGATATGTTTCGATCTTCAACTTCACGATTATCGCATCAGATGAAGAGGAAAGTTTTACCTTACCATCATATGCCGCCTGCTTATCGAACCTTAAGTGGAACATCTGGTCATCATCCAGCCTGTCAGGCATCTCACTTCTAAGCAGTTCCACATCCCCTGGAGACATGTTGCTACGAACAAATGTTGCAAAAGCACGAGTGTCGGGCTTTCTTTTTATAGTAGCACTTAAAAGAGAGATCGGGTTGCCGTGATAACCTTCAACATTCAGTACCTCAACATACTTCCCAGTATCAGTACACTTGCCTTTGTCAAATGAATTTAATAAAAAGAGGTCCAGAGCATTTCTCACTCTGGACTCATCCTCAGTAGCATGTGCGGTTACACGCACAGAGATATAGTGAATCACTTTTTGCTGCTGTTGATGTTTGATCTGATGCTTGGCCTGGTCTTTTCAGTACCAGTGCCGCGCGTCCTCATACCTCTGCCTTTGCGACCTGCACTGGTCTTACCGCGGAATGCCCTTCCACTGTGAGCCTTGCCACAGATCCAGTTGAGGTTCTTGTCGCTTTTGATAACCGGGTGGCTTGGGTCAACAAGAATAACTTCATACCATTTCTGTTTACCGTCTTCGCCAACCCAGTAAGAGTTAAGTACTTCCATGTTAGGGAATTTCCTGCTTGCACGCTCTTCAGAGATCCTCTGGATGCTCTTGCCAACAGTGATCTTGTTCTTACCTGTATGCTGAGTACGCCTACCACGGATGTAGCGTGACTTCCTCATGCTACCCCTTCGGACCTTCACACGAGCTACGACGATACCCTGCTTTGCTTTGTAGCCAAGTGCTCGTGCACGATCGATACGGGTTGGGCGCTCTACCCTTGTAACTGAGCCTTCCTTTCTCCATACCTGAAGTCTTTCCCATCTGAGATCACGAACATATGAATCTCCAGGGTTCTTCCATGCGTCTCTTACATATCCATAAAATGATTTTGACAATTTATTCACCTTGTTTCATGTTAGTTTCACGGTTCAGCCAAAGTTACTTCGGCCACACTCCTACGGGACTCTCATCCCGACAATGAAACATCCGGTAGTACATACACTATAGCATTTAAAGGTTTGTATAAGAAGAAAATAAAAAGAAGCAGAACTATTTGAAAATTAAGAAAATAAAAAGAAAGGACGTGGGGCTGGTGAGATTCGAACTCACGATCGACGGGTCTCTCCGAACACTGCCATTACGACAGTAAATGTTCTTAAAGAACACACATCAGTGCTCCAACGGTTCCTCACCGACCTACCCCGTCGGGTAGATCTCAGCAGACCCGTTGTTCATCATTTATCCGCTGGAGCCCGTCGCCATTCCTGGCTAGGCCACAGCCCCGCAACCTTGCGATTGCAACCCTCAAATACATCTCATCAATAATATAGGTATCGGTATGAGGGACTGAAAAATCGGGTTTAGAATGCACCGGAATACATTCACAACCACGACACTAACAATTATTCCGCGTTTATAAGGTCAGCAAATTATTCCGCGTTTATAAGGTCAGCAAGCCCAATGCAGATATTCTCGATCTCTTCACGAATGCTGTCCACAGATACACCCAGAAGACCTGCAAGATAAAGTGCACCACCTGCACCAACGCCTTCCTTAACATATCCAAGCTAATACTGCCTCAGGCCTTTGTGGGAAGAACGTCCAAATCCAGGGTCAACAGCATGCATATCCGCACCAAGTGCTTCAATGATCTCTTCGAAATTGGCACTTTCATCGTCTACCACATAGCTGGTGGTCACAATGGAAACATTACTGAGATCAGTACCCATATGTTTCATGAAAGCGTAGACCGCTGCCATCTGAGTACCACCTGCAAGGATAACACGCTTACCTTTAAGACCTTCCACAAGACCTGCGGTTGCTGGCATCATAGGGTCGCCAAGACATGAAAGAGCTCTCAGAGGGTCAGACTGAAGACTTCCCTTTGTAACACCCGAGACCTTCATTGCTTCACTAACCACTTTCTGCTTTAAAGCAACCGGATTATCAGAAGAACTGCTACTCACATGACCATCATACCCAAGGGCATTGAGCACACCCATTGCAGTGGTCGTTCCGGCAGGAGTACTTTCCCCGATCACGAACATATCATGATCATCGCGTACCTTCTCACCCACTTCACGTGCACGTTCAATAATACCTTCAACATCATGAACCGCGACATCCTTACGGATATCCTCACCGGGCCTTGCCTTAAGGTCCTCAAATGGAACCTTAGGAGCGATCTTTAAACCGGAATTCACGAAGAGATGAGGTACATTTGAAAGCTGCAAGGATGCACGGGTGATAAGGCCCGGAGTAGGAGTATTGTACGGAGGGGTCATTGGAAGTACCGGAGTGCTGATGATACCACCGGTCTCCACAAGTTCTGCATCCCCTGTCGGAGTATAGTCCGTCAGTTTGGCAGTCTTTCCAGCGGCAGATATCTTTTCAATGTAGGCAGTTTCAGTATTTGCCAGCACACAAATGAAAAGTGGCTTTTCCGGTTTCTTATCATTAGCTATCAGAGATTCCATTATTGATCACCCTCCCATGTATTTACAATATCAGTATGTCCTTGCAACGTAAACCCTTATGCTGGTATCCTTGCCACACATAGGACACTTATAGGTCCCTTCCCCATCCTGGTCAGTGGGAATTCCAAGTATGCCTGCACCAACCTCTTCATCCATTTCAAGTCCGCATTTCTCCTCCCCACACCACGGGACATGTGCAATACCTTCAGAAACCTTCTCTTTAATCTCTTCCACAGTATTACAATCAAATATACGTGCTTTAAGGTTCTCTTTTGCATTCTCCAGGAGAGAGAACTGGATGACAGCGAACCTCTCGATCACTTCATTAGCGATAGATGAAAGAGGTACCTGTTCTTTCTCGCCAGTATCACGCCTTACAAGCATAGCGGCTTCCTTCTCAAGATCCCTCGGACCGATCTCGATCCTTAAAGGAACACCTTTCATTTCCCATTTGTAGTACTTGGAACCAGGACGCTTATCACTATCATCGATAGTAACACGGACACCTGCAGCTTCAAGGGTTTCCTTTACATCATTACATGCAGCCAGAACAGCTTCTGACTTCTTGAAGAGGATCGGAATGATCACTGCCTGGACAGGTGCGACCTCAGGTGGCATGATAAGACCCTTGTCATCACCATGAATTGAGATCAGAGCAGCAATAGAGCGCTCAGAAATGCCATAGCATGTCTGGTGGGCATAGACCTGTTCCCCTGTAGCATCCTCATATTTGATATCGAAGGTCTTTGCGAAATTATCACCCAGATGATGGGCAGTTCCAACCTGCAATGTCTTGCCATCCGGCATCAGTGCATCCACTGCGATCGTATAATCAGCACCTGGGAACTTATCCCAATTAGGTCGCTTTGAAGGTAACACAGGAACTGCGAGTCTCCTGTAGAACTCAGAGTATAGCCTTATGGCCTCATCCACCTGTGCAGCAGCCTCATCCCATGTAGCGTGTACCGTGTGTGCCTCCTTGAAAGATGTGATCTCTCGCAGGCGTATAAGTGGACGGGTATGCTTTGTTTCATACCTGAAAGTGTTAACGATCTGATACAATTTCAATGGGAGGTCAGCATGTGAGCGCACCCATAGACGGTACATAGGATAAATTGCAGTCTCACTGGTAGGTCGAAGTGCAAGCTTCACATCCAGAGGAGTTGTTCCTCCGTTCAATACCCAATAAACTTCATCCTCGAAACCTTTAATGTGCTCAGCTTCCTTCATGAACTCATTTTCAGGTATCAAAAGAGGGAACATCGTTTCCTGATGGTCCTTGTCGAGAAGTTCACGAATTATTCCATACACGTTCCTGCGAATGGAAAAACCAAAAGGATACCATACGTACGAACCCTTCACAGGATAACGTACATCCATGATCTCTGCTACCTGGAGCAGGTCGTTATACCATTCACTGAAGTTCTCTTTTGGAGGAAGCGCTGCTTCTTTTTCTTGTTCGGCCATAATGTCACCAATAAGATCAAAATGATTCAATTAGAATATTTAATTAGAATTGTGTCAGCTAACACATACATCATTTATATTCATTTCCAATCGGCTGGATCTTATCAGAAGAATCGACTTCCAGCTCGGAAGAATCGACGTCAAAGACTACCATACCGCTATGGAGGTTAGCTGCCTCTTCTTCAGAAAGAGTACGGGATATCGCTTTTTCAGAAATGATAGCACTGTTTCCCAGAGGATCCTCGATAATGACCTTTAACGGAAGTTCACCCTGAATAGCTTCTTCAAGCATCTTCTGTAGCTCCAGGCCACGTTCATATGCTTCAGGTTCATCCTTTACCCATTCGGTAGCTGTCACTACAACAGATCTGACCCTTTCCAGGATGCCTTCAATATTTGTTACATAGGACTCTGAAACTGAGCCCGGTTCAACGTCAATGCCCAGATCAGGAATGCGGATAGTACCTGACGTGGAACGAATTACCCTTGCATTAAGATCTTCCAGGCCTTCTACCATCATCTCAAAACGCACTGGTTCTTTTTGGGTCAGGATCATAGTGTCCGTGAACCTGAAACTACAATTAGAACAAATAGTCGAAATATACATCACTTCCCCGAAATAGGGGATCTCATCGCCATGCCACTTAATAACAAGCTCCTCGTGGCAGAGAGGGCATGATGTTCGTGTTTCAAAAGAATTCCGGGACCCTACCCCGGAATTGTTCTCTATGCTCAATACCTTCCACCAACTATCTTAGACCTGTCGATCTTGACGCCTGTTGGTGTGACAAGCACCTGGTCATCCTTGATACCTGCAATATCACCATGCACATCGATGACTACATCCTTCAGGTCCTTGAGTGCCCTGTCAAGCATGAGTTTGTCAGCTTTGATGTTGGAGATGTCGATCATGAGGATATTGCCATCATAGACCTCTTTCTTCAGACCAGGAAGCTCGTTCAGGTTCGTAAGTTCTGCCACTCTGACATAGGTCTCTGCAGGTTCATCTGCCAGTTCCTGCTCAAACTTGCCGAGATCAAGCTCGGTATATTCGTCAGCATCTGTTGCACCCTTTGATCCGCTTCCAAATAATTTGTCCATGAAATTTGCCATAGTCCGCACCTTTGTGTTAAAATTTTATTGAATGGATATAGAATATATCTTTATTGAGTCTTTTAATATTTAAGCCATTAGCCATTTTAGGAATTTTTAGCTTTGCAGCAATGTTAACGGGTTTATTATGTATGGTCATCATATTTTAATGGTGGCTTTGCATCCATAAATATCACCGACATCTTATGCTTCAAGATTCCACAGATCATCCCCGACATGATGAATGGATTTTACTGCTTTTCCGGACTTTCCGACCATCTCGCTTGCAGGTATCAGTGCACGACCAATAGCAAGCGGTTTGCCGTGAGTCTCTTCTGTGATGATAACAAGATCGTTCGCCGCAATTTCAGGATCAGCACTTACGATACCCGGACACATGATATCTGCACCGTTGACAACGAACTTCACTGCTCCGGCATCCACTGTCACTTTACAACAGTCAAGCTCAAGCTCCAGTACACCTCTGACAGTTGGGAAAGGACGATCATCCTTTTCCTGAAAGAACAGGATATCACCATCCACTATTATGATATTAAACCAGTCTGCTGTAGCACTTTCTAACTTTCGCTCTTCGATCTTGTCAATGACATCGCCAAAGGAGGACCTAAGGGAAGTCAACAATTTGTTCTTTGCAGATTTTCGTAGTTGAACTCTGGACTTTATTTTCAACTTACCACCTTTGATAAGAAAATATTAGCTTGCACCACATTAAGTGCCATTTATCCTTAAACGTTTCGCGCAGGCGATATCGAAAGGAACGAAGAATGAACCGAACGCATAATTTAAGGAAGCATTCCAATTCCTTTCGAGCATGAACAAAAAGAAGCATGGATTATATCATATGATAGAAATACCTGAATTGTAACGTTCACCAAGAAACGGAAGATATCATAAATGTTTAGCATGAGTGGCCGAATAATACATATAGTATATTACAACTAACCCACTGCAATTAGCATAAACCGAGAAACTCAAGATAGACATATCATAGTAAGTATACCATAACCGTTCAACTTGATCGGTTTTCTAAAAAATGATTTATGGAGGTCCTAGCATAAGTGATGCTGAGAGAAAGAAGTATTCTGCATACACTCTTTCGAATTACAAAGACATTCCCCAGATACAGGATCTAAGCCAGCAACATCTGGAAGAGATAGAAATTGCTGCACGGATACTTCCATTCCGTGTTAACAATTATGTGGTCGAGGAACTCATCAACTGGAATGATGTTCCAAATGACCCGATATTTACATTGACATTCCCTAACAGGGACATGCTGCTTCCACAGCATTATAAAAAAATGGCGGATCTTTTACAAAACGATGCTCCGGAAGAAGACATACAAAGTGAAATCCAGAAAATACGCCTGAGCCTTAATCCACATCCTGCAGGGCAACTGGAGAAGAACGTTCCGGAACATGATGGAAAGATCATTAGTGGAATGCAGCACAAATATGATGAAACGATCCTTTTCTTCCCTGCACAGGGCCAGACCTGCCATGCATACTGTACTTTCTGTTTCAGGTGGGCACAGTTCATAGGCATGGATGAACTGAAATTTGCCAGTCGTGAGATCGAACTTCTAATATCATATCTGCAGGAACATCCGGAGATCAGGGATGTGCTTTTCACCGGAGGAGATCCCATGACCATGAGTGCAGGCCTTCTCAAAAAATATATTGAACCGGTCCTTGAAGCAGACATTCGCAGCCTTGAGAACATAAGGATAGGCACCAAATCATTAAGTTACTGGCCTCAGCGTTTTGTTTCTGATAAGGATAGCGAAGATATACTTTCTCTTTTCAGCAATGTTACTGAACACAAAAAGCACATGGCACTCATGGCACACTTCAACCATCCCAGGGAACTTTCCACGGATATTGTGAAGAAAGCAATACAGAACATCCGTGCGACAGGTGCACAAATACGAACCCAGTCACCCCTGATAGCACACATAAATGATGACCCTGCGCTCTGGGAAGAGATGTGGAGCGAACAGGTTCGTCTGGGTTGTGTACCCTACTATATGTTCATGGTAAGGAACACAGGCGCAAAGCACTATTTCGACGTACCCATGGCAAGGGCATGGGAGATCTTCCAGAAGGCATACCAGAATGTCAGTGGTCTTGCAAGAACGGTTCGCGGACCAAGTATGTCCACCGATCCTGGAAAGATCAATATTCTCGGAGTCCAGGAGATAAACGATGAAAAAGTATTCCTTCTTGAGTTCCTGCAGGGACGTGAAAGCAAGTGGGTGCGCAAGCCGTTCTTTGCGAAATATTCTCCAACAGTTTCATGGCTTACAGATCTTGAACCCGCTTTTGGGAAAGAGAAGTTCTTCTTTGAATAAGAAGAACTTGTTACCTGCATTGGTCGATGTTTAAAGGTGCACGAACTGTGCACATATACATTTTATTTTAATTTCTATTGTGGCAGTATCATACAATAATATTTAAATTGGTTACTGCATTAGGATGGTATCTATAACGTAGCCAAGAAACTGGACCTATCCGGGAGGCCACCAGCATGATAAAAGAAGTTACTGATCAGTACAATGCTAATGAGATCGAAATGAAGGTTCACGAGTTCTGGGAAGCAAATAATGCATACAGAGCAGTACGTGAGCACAGAAAAGGCGCCAAGAAGTTCTTTTTTGTGGACGGACCACCATACACAACAGGTCACATCCACCTCGGTACTGCCTGGAACAAGATAATAAAGGACTCTATCCTGCGATACATGTCCATGAACGACCATGACATCCTTGACAGGGCAGGCTGGGATATGCACGGACTCCCTATCGAAGTAAAGGTCGAGGGTGCACTTGGTTTTGAGTCAAAGAAAGACATCGAGGCCTATGGTGTCGGTAATTTCATTGAGAAATGCAAGGAGTTCGCACTTCGCCAGAAGGATGACATGACCGGTCAGTTCCGTACACTGGGCGCATGGCTTGACTGGGAAGATCCATACATGACACTCAAGGATGAGTACATAGAAGCTGCATGGTGGACATTGAAGCAGGCACATGAAAAAGACCTGCTTGATACCGGAAAGAGAGTTGTCAACTGGTGCCCCCGATGCGAAACAGCTATCGCTGATGCTGAAGTCGAATATGAGGACCGTGATGATCCTTCGATTTACATCAAGTTCAAAGTAAAAGATGAAGATAATGCATTCATCGTCATATGGACCACCACACCGTGGACCATCCCATCCAACATCGCTGTGGCAGTACATCCTGAGTTCGAGTATGCCAGAGTGAAGGCATTCAACACCGAAGGTGACAGTGAAACACTGATAATGGCTACTGAACTTGTAGAGAACGTACTTCGGATAGGAAGATATGCAGACTACGAGATCATTGAGACCATGAGCGGAAAAGACATTGCTGGTCTGGCCTATGAGCATCCTCTTGCAGACCTCGTGCCCCTCCAGGCTGAGATCGAGCACAAGGTCTACAATGCAGATTATGTTACAGCAGAGAACACCGGTTGTGTCCACATTGCTCCCGGACATGGTGTTGACGATTTCGAGGTCGGTGTCAAGAACGGCCTGCCTATCTTCTGCCCTGTAGGTTCCAATGGTAGCTACACAGATGAAGCAGGAAAATACACCGGCATGAACATCCGTGACGCAAACCGCGTTGTTATGGATGACCTCCTCGAGAAGGGACTGCTTATCTCCGAGAAGACCATCAGCCACAGATACGGTCACTGCTGGAGATGCAAGACACCTATAATCTACCTTGCAACCGAACAATGGTTCCTGAAGATCGGCGAGCTGAAAGAAGCTATGCTTGAAGAGATCAAAAAGGTCAACTGGACACCCGACTGGGCAGGTTCTGCAAGGTTCAAGGACTGGATCGAAGGCGCACGTGACTGGTGTATCTCCAGACAGCGCTACTGGGGTATCCCAATTCCAGTATGGAAATGTTCAAAGTGTGCAAAGATCGATGTGATCGGCACAAGGGAAGAGCTTGTGGAGCGTTCCGGTGCAGATGCAGATATTGAATTGCACAGACCGTATGTTGACAAGATCACTATGCCTTGTGATTGCGGCGGCACCATGGAACGTGTGAAAGATGTTTTCGACGTATGGTTCGACTCTGCAGTGGCATCCTGGGCTACACTCAGGTTCCCGCACACAAAGGAACAGTTCGATGAGTGGTGGCCTGCTGACTTTATCACAGAGGGACACGATCAGACCCGCGGATGGTTCTATTCACAACTTGGCGCCAGCATGGTAGCATTTGGAAAAGCACCATACAAGAACGTGCTCATGCACGGTTTCACTCTTGACGGCAGCGGAAAGAAGATGTCAAAGAGCATTGGAAATGTTGTACAGCCAGCAGAGGTCATCGAAAAGTTCGGTGCTGACACCCTAAGGGCATACGTACTGGCCTCCAGCGCACCATGGGAAGACCTGAAGTTCAACTGGGACGAGATCGCAACAATGCACAGGACAAACAACATCCTGTGGAACGTCTATCGCTTCCCGCTTCCATACATGGCACTTGACAAGTTCGACCCACAGGAAGTTTCATACGAATCCGTTGAAGCACACCTCAGGGAAGAGGACAAGTGGATACTTTCACGCATGCAGTCCGTCATTGCGGATGTCAACAAGGCAATGGAAGAGAGATTACTGCACAAGGCAATGCGTGCTGTTAATGAATTCGTGCTTGAGGACCTTTCAAGATGGTATATCCAGCTTATCAGGCCAAGGACATGGACCGAAGCAAACGATCCAGACAAACTTGCAGTTTACAGGGTGCTCTATGATGTGTTCGTGACAACTGCAAAGGTGATCGCACCATTCATGCCACACCTTGCAGAAGAGATGTACCAGAACCTTGTCAGGAATGTCGATGAGAATGCTCCTGCGACCATCCATCTTTGCGACTGGCCAACTGTCGACGAGGCACTTGTGGACACTGACCTTGAAGCACATATGAAAGCGGTACGCTCCATGGTTGAATCTTCTTCGAACGCACGCCAGAAGGTCGGACGCAAGCTCAGATGGCCTGTATCACGCATCGTGGTCAGCCCGACCGATGAGAACACCGTTGCAGCCGTTGAACAACTTCGCTATGTTCTTATGGACCAGACCAACGCCAAGTATATCGAACTTATAGAGATAGGTGAAAGCTGGAATGAGCTCGGAGTTGAAGCTGCACCAAACCCAGGAGCAATCGGACCTGTCTTTAAGGGAGATGCCGGCAAGGTGAATGCAGCTATCGCTTCGATCGATGCTATGGAACTAAAGAAGGGACTTGCAGACGGCGAAATGGAGATACCCCTTGCAGATGGCACAAATGTCACTATCACTGAGAAGATGGTGAACTTTTCCGAAACACTTCCGGAAGCTGTAGCCAGTGCTGAATTTGCAGGCGGAGTTGTCTTTGTCGATGCAAACCTTACCCGTGAGATCGAATCCGAAGGATACTCAAGAGAAGTTATCCGCAGGATACAGGATATGCGCAAGGAGCTTGACCTCGATGTTGATGACAGCATAAAGGCACATATCCAGATCGATGATGAAAGGGTCCTTGACCTTGTACTTGACTTTGAGAACTACATCGCAAAAGAAGTTCGTGCAAACGTTCTTGTGATCGGCATTGATGTTGATGTCACCGGAGGACTTGCAAAGGACTGGAATGTCGAAGGCATTTCAATGCATATCGCAATCTCAAAGGAAGAATGAAATCGAGGTGAAATAATGGATTTTAAGAAGTGGGAGCCAGTCTACCTGAAGATCCTTGAGGACTTCGGGTTTTCCAGAGAGGGTGACGAGAATTCCGCCACCCTCCTTTCCCATCTTTTGATAGGATCAAATACTGTTGATACAAACGCACTTGAAGAGCTGATCAGCGGAAAGGATGTCCTTGTATGTGGGAACGCACCAAAGCTTCTGGTCGACCTGAAGGAAGTGAACGTAGACGACTACGTGATCATAGCAGCCGATGGCGCCACAGCACCACTGATCGATAAAGGCATTGTCCCGCACGTTATCGTCACAGACCTCGACGGGGATGTGGAAAAAGAGATACAGGCAAATCAGGAAGGTTCCATCATGGTCATCCATGCACATGGTGACAATACTGAAAAGCTACTAAGATACGTTCCACAATTCAAGAACGTCATCGGCACCACACAGGCAGAACCTTTTGCAAACATTCACAACTTCGGTGGTTTCACGGACGGAGACAGATGCGTTTTCCTTGCATCCGAGTTCAATGCTGAAAGCATCACCCTTGTGGGTTTTGATTTCCATGACAAGAACGTGACACCAATGAAGGAAAAGAAGCTCAAGTGGGCACAGAAGCTCTTAGGGGCTTTCTGAAACTTTCTTTTTTTGAATTTACCCATACTGGTTTTATTGCAAAACCAATGCATTTTCTTAATAGATAACACAAAGAGGTTATTGGGCAGCTTTTGATATAGCAATGCGCGACCTATTGAAATCTACAAAAATTGTTAACATTGTTGCTTACTGTTTTTGCCACATACACCCTGCTTACAGAATAGATAAATAACATGTAAGCATAAATTTTGTATCAGACAATTGGGGGCAAACTGTCTGAACATGAGGAACTTGAACACAAAGAATTACTGAATAGTATGAGCGGGGAGCATGGGTTCGCTCCCCGTATCCTCGAAACAGTGGGAGATCGAGACCATACTATTTCATTCAAGAAAGGTGAAGCATAAGAGATTTCATTATTTATCTCTCGCTAACACCAGTTGAAATTAGATCAACAATGGGGGAAACAAGATTGAGTTATACAAATGAGAAAGCTCCAAAGGTGTTAACTACTGCCTTTGGGATCCCGGTCGGGGACGATCAGAACAGTTTAACAGCCGGAGAACGTGGGCCTGTTCTAATGCAGGACGTTCATCTGCTGGAGAAACTCGGACACTTTGACCGTGAACGAATACCTGAGCGCGTAGTACATGCAAAAGGTGCAGGTGCAGGAGGTTACTTCGAGGTGACCGCCGACGTTACCAAATACACAAAAGCCAAATTTCTTTCAGAGATCGGGAAGCGTACCGAAGTACTTGTCCGCTTTTCAACCGTGGGTGGTGAGAAGGGGTCTGCTGATGCAGCACGCGATCCACGAGGATTTGCTATTAAGTTCTACACAGAAGAAGGAAACTATGACCTGGCAGGTAACAATACCCCTGTGTTCTTCATAAGAGACCCATTGAAGTTCCCAGATTTCATTCACACCCAGAAAAGGAATCCTGCAACCAACTGCAAGGACCCCAACATGTTCTGGGACTTTCTTTCCCTTACTCCGGAATCTATCCACCAGGTCACCATCCTGTTCTCGGACAGGGGTACGCCTGCAACCTACGGCAACATGAACGGCTACTCGAGCCACACATACAAATGGTACACTGAAGATGGCAATTACGTCTGGGTACAGTATCATTTCAAGACCGAACAGGGAATAAAGAACCTGACCCACGAGGAAGCAGATAAAATAAGCGGCAGCGACCCCGACCATGCTACAAGGGACCTCTATGAGGCTATCGAGAGGGGAGACTACCCTTCCTGGACCCTTGAGATGCAGATCATGACACTGGAGCAGGCCAAAGAATACCGGTTTGATATCCTTGACATAACCAAGGTCTGGCCACACGGTGATTTCCCGACCATCAAGATAGGAAAGCTGGTGCTGAACCGGAACCCGGAAAATTACTTTGCAGAAATCGAGCAGGCAGCATTCAGCCCCGGCAACCTTGTGCCAGGGATCGCGATCTCGCCAGACAAGATGC
Organism: Methanococcoides sp. NM1; assembly: GCF_900774285.1. Lineage (NCBI taxonomy): Archaea > Methanobacteriati > Methanobacteriota > Methanomicrobia > Methanosarcinales > Methanosarcinaceae > Methanococcoides > Methanococcoides sp. NM1. Next base: position 63,604 of record NZ_CAAGTW010000002.1, on the reverse strand, counting down.
TGCAGGCCAGGGTATTTTCCTACCACGACACTCACATCCACAGACTTGGGCCCAACTATCACCTGATCCCTGTGAACAGACCCAAGAACGCACCAGAGGTAAATTACCAGCGTGACGGAGCCATGCGCATTGATGCCAATGGTGGTGGCGGACCAAATTACTGGCCCAACAGTTTTGGCGGACCTGAGCCAGATCAGGATGCTCTGGAACCGGAATTTGAAGTCTCCGGTCCGGCAGCACGTACGCCTTATAGCCACCCCAACGATGATTTCGTACAGGCAGGCAACCTGTATCGCAACGTCATGGACGATCAGGCTCGTGAGAATCTGGTAGGCAATATTGTGTCCCATCTTTCAGGTGCACAAAAGCGTATCCAGTTAAGGCAGACAGCTCTGTTCTTCAAGGCTGACCCTGATTACGGAAGCCGGGTAGCTGAGGGGCTGGGACTTGATGTAAAGGAAGTAGAACGTCTTGCCGACATGACCAAAGAAGAACGTGCAAAAGCCACTGAAGAGTAAAACTGCATTGCGATGAAATGTTTAATGCCCGCCGTGAAACTGAAATATCCTGATTTCCAATCAATTCTGGTTTCACGGTGGTTACTACTACCGCTGCTATTACTTCTACTGCCATTGCCACCACTACACTGAAGAGAATAGCAGGAATATTTCATTCCCAGACCTCCTTATGAGTATGCTTAGGACTTATGCAATTAGTTCAAACAATTCTTATTATTGCCTTCAAGGCAACTGATCAAACTGCTAAAGATCTTGATCCAGACATAATTAATAATCCCGGTGAACGTTACTATTTGAATTCTCAAGGTTTATTTCCTGAATCAAGAGCAGAAAAAAAATAATCAAGTGTATCATCAGGCATAATAATACAACATCAGATGCAATAATATCAAGGCTGAGATAGCATCCTTTATATTCTTTTAATTGTAATACTTCTAAAGTCAGGTAGTGAATTTTAACACAATGAACAGAATTGAAGTGTTATTCGTACAAATTTACAACATAAAGAGGTTTCATGCAAACTTTAGTCATATGCATTGACAGGGACAATGATCTTGGTGAAAAAGCAAATGTTATCACTCCAATCATAGGACGTGAAGATAACATCGATGCAGCAGTGAAACTTGCAACTGCAGATCCGGAGGATTCCGACAGCAATACAATATTTGGCGGCGTGAATGTTCTTGATGAACTGCTTGCAAAGGGACTTGATGCCCAGATCATCACATTTGCAGGTGACAAGAATGTGGGTGTTATATCAGACCAGAAGATATCTTCCCAGTTGGATGCATTCCTGAGCGAGAATGAGATCACAAATGCAATATTCATATCCGATGGAGCAGAGGATGAAACACTCCTGCCTATCGTCCAATCCCGCATCAAGATCGATTCGGTCAAGCGTATCGTGGTTAAGCAAAGTGCAAACCTCGAAAGTACTTACTATATCCTAAAAAATGCACTGAACGATCCGAAAATATCACAGACATTCTTTGTTCCGCTGGGACTTGCAGCGCTTATCTATGCAATTTTCCTGCTGGCAAGATACCCGGAAGGTGCAATTATTGGCATATCGGCTGCAATCGGCATGTACATGCTTTACAGGGGATTTAACCTCGACCAGCCATTCGCTCTTTTGAGAGAAAGAATGAAGGATTCTTTTTACGAAGGCCAGATGACCTTTGTCACTTACACGATAGCTGCTATCCTCGGAGTGATCGCCACCATGATAGGAGCTGTGACGCTCTGGCAGTACCATATTACAGGCGGTAGCTGGTACTATGGAATAGTTACCCTCATTACCGTTTTCATTAATGTCACCATCTGGTGGTACGTTATAGCCATCCTTTTTGCAGACATCGGGAAGATGGTCGACCAGAAGATCAGCGAAAGTTTTACAATAAAAGAAGTTTCGCCGGCTCTTTTCATAATAGCAATTGGTCTGCTTTTCTGGGGTGCAAGCACTTATATACTCTCAGTAAGCGCTTTTACCGGTGACACAGCAAGTAATGAACTGAGCCTGCAGTATTTTGTATACTCTGTTGTAGGTGCAATACTGATCGCCCTTCTCGGCATCAAGATATCCATGACCAGTCCATCATCTGAGAAGCTCCCGAAGAAAGGAAAGGGTAAAACTAAAAAATAATAAGACGGATTACCACACATGAAAATCGATGCAGCAGTACTTGGTGGTGTTGGATTCTCATCTTTCATAGAGGGATTTGCAAAGATCGTTAATACACCTTATGGGGATGTTGGTGCATACATCATCGAACTGAACAATAAGACTATAGCCATAGTCCCGAGGCATTCCGGAGCTGCTGAGCATGTTCCTCCCCATATGATCAATTACCGTGCTAACATCTGGGCCATCAGGGAACTTGGTGCAGAAAAGATAGTTGCCACCAATTCAGTGGGAACTATGAAAAGTCACAACATTGGCAGTTTTGTCATCCCTGATGATTTTATCGATCTTACCAAGAGCCGCATATCCACATTCTATGACAAGAACACAGTTCATGTTGATATGACAGAACCATATTGCCCCCAGATCAGCAAGTGCCTTATGGATACACTTGAGAAGAAAGGGCTTGACTATACCAGAGGGACATATGTTTGTACCGAAGGACCACGCTTTGAGACCCGTGCAGAGATCAAAATGATGAGCACGATCGGGGATATTGTAGGCATGACAGGACTTCCGGAAGTTGTCCTTGCACGAGAACTGGAATTGTGCTATGCATCCATTTGCACCATAACGAACCAGGCATGCGGACTGACAGAGAACAAGATAACAGCTGACGAGGTAGTGGATGAGCTTGGTACGACGCAGGATATTCTGCTGGAAGTGCTAACCGATGTCATTGACTGCATTCCTGCAACACGTGAATGTGAATGCATGAATGCTATGCAAGGAGCACGGCTTTGAGATCATTCAGGTCGAATTTGAAGCTTAAGAATAGCTAAAAGCAGAATTAGAAAAAGAAGAAAATAAAAAGGGATTATGCAATATCCTTTGATGTATCAATGTTAATGCCTTCTGAGACATTGAACTTGATAACATCTGTTTTAGGTGCCATTCCACGTATCTTTGGGATCGAAAGCTTGCTCAGGATCTTATCAGGATGCCTTTCAACATCTACATCAAAGATAACATCTGATGCATTGAGAATTTCATTTTCAGCCCGTTCATCATGACTTCCTTTCAAAGAATAGAGGAATGTAATGCTGTTGGCTTCTTTTGTGGTCTCATAGAGAAGATTGATCAGACGCTTGAGAAGTCCCGGATTCACATTGAGGTTCATGAAAAACGAGAAATTATCAAAAATGATGTTGATCTCTTCGCCCTGTGAATCATTCAGGATGGTGCGTAAGTTATATTCGGCGTACTCTATGATCTTGGAATCAATGTGCCCATTACCCAGATGATCGACCATGTCTCCCATGGAAGTGAAATAATACTCACTATAGATGTCCACAAATATGACATTCGAAGGATCAAGGTTCTGGTTCATGATATCACTGCGGACATATTTAGGTCTGCGCCCAGTGGTGAAGTAATATGTTTTACGGGACTGTGTAAACTCGTAAAAGAATACCTCTGACATGGATCTTGGATCTGCAGAGAAATAGACCATGGAGTTTAGAGGAAGGCCCCCTCCAAGGGTCCTGTCCAATACGTAGATACCAGTTGGAACGACAACAGGACCATTATAGACATTCTTAGGGATAGACTTGACCTCATTTGTATCCCTGCTTACCACAGAACTCATGGTCTCCATGATCTCACTGGAAACCACAGTTTCCCTGAAATCATTTGTTTCAATTACAGGAACAATGTCCTGCGGAACGGCTCGTAGTTCAAGCTTCCTCTGTACTTGGGTTTCTTCTGCAAGAGATAACTCCTGTTCTGCCGCTCTTTTACGTTGCGACACCCTTGGAGTTATTATTACCTCCGTACCTACAGAAAGCTGACTTGACATTTGTTACACCCCATACCGAATTATACGATCAGGTTAGATATACTCAATTAAATGTAGGCATGTACATGCATATAAAAGGCATGAACACATATGCCCACATGAAGTACACTCATTGTGAAATTACAAGGATTAACATTGTTTATATACAAGTACATCTCTTTGAAACCCGAAAATGACTCTGTGGACATTTCTCAAGGCCGAAAAGGCCAAGGTCATTGTAATGGCCATTAAGGACAGGAAACGTCATCCCCAGTTTACCGGAGAGCTTATCCTGCGAAAGACAGACGCAGGACCGCGTCCACACAAGTTCCGGATCTTCAGGGATGAAAAGGATGAACTTAGACCACCTGAAGAGTTCATAGACCTGCTACGGATGTCAGAACGTATTCTCATCGACATCGAAAGCGAGAGGAAGGGAGAGGAAGATGTTAAGGAACTGCTTGCAGGTTTTCATCTTGATTGGGAGCATGCACATGTGTGCAGGTTCTGCCTTTTGAAAAAGAGATTCAACTTTATCAATAAAAAATCCATCAAATATCATCATGAGCTTATTTGCGAGGAATGTGCAAAAGAAGAACTGGACCGTGCACTTCGAAATGCCCATAGTTATTTTGGAGATGAGGCGGCAGAACGAATCCAGCAGATCATGCTCAACACACGGGACCTTGACCGCACAATAGGCATGTTGAGTCCGGAGGACCTTGACCTTGAGTACACACGATTTGATACGATAGAGGCCCAGACGCAGCTCACGCAGATCAGGATAAAGGACATCCCGCTGTCAAATAAGTTCAAAAAGGTACTATTAAAGAAGTCTGATACTCTATTGCCGGTACAATCTCTGTCGGTGGAAAAGGGGCTGTTAAAGCGTAAGAACCAGCTTGTGACATCGGTAACTGCTACCGGAAAGACGCTCATCGGAGAGATAGCCGGTATTGAGAACATCATACGTGGCCAGGGGAAGATGCTATATCTTGTACCGCTTGTGGCATTGGCGAACCAGAAGTATGACCAGTTCAACAAGAGGTATTCCGAAATCGGGATCAAGGCATCTATAAGAGTGGGAAGTTCCAGGATACGGACATCGAAGACAAAGTCCATGCGAAGAACACTTGATTCTGACATCATTGTGGCCACATATGAAGGTCTTGACTACATACTAAGGTCAAAGGATTCCGACCTTCTGGGCCAGATCGGCACTGTTGTTATCGATGAGGTCCACATGATAGAGGATGCCGAGCGTGGCCATAGAGTGGACGGGCTTATCGGAAGGCTGAAGTACGTAGCATCGGGAGCACAGTTCATCTATCTTTCAGCTACCGTGGCTAAACCGAAGCTGCTTGCGAAAAGACTTAATGCCGAGCTTGTGGAGTATGAATACAGGCCCGTGCCCATTGAGCGACACCTGCTGTTCTGCCCGGAGAGCAACAAGATAAGGCTTATGTCAAAGCTTGTGCGGGACGAGTATGCCAAAACATCCTCCAAAGGCCACAAAGGCCAGACAATCATATTCACGAACTCACGAAGGAACTGCCACCGAATAGCTCAGGCACTTCCAATATCCACTGCCCCTTACCATGCAGGTCTTTCCATGCAGGAGAGGAAGAAGGTAGAGAGACGTTTTGAGAAGGGAGAGCTACCTGTCGTGGTCACAACAGCTGCACTTGCAGCAGGTGTTGATTTCCCTGCATCACAGGTTATATTCGAATCCCTTTCAATGGGTATCGAATGGCTTACCATGCAGGAGTTCCTGCAGATGCTGGGACGTGCAGGAAGGCCGGATTTCCATGACAGGGGTGTGGTAGTGGTCCTTGCTACGCCACAGAAGAGCTATACCAGCGAGCAGAACGGCACAGAGGAAGAGGTTGCCATCAAGCTCCTTAACGGAGAGATGGAACACACTGAGGTGGAATATGGTGAAGAGGAACAGATGGAGGAAATCCTGGCTACTGCTGCGGTGACATCATCAAAGCATGACCTTGAGGCGATACACAAAGGTATGCTTGCAAACTATTCATTGAAGGCACTGCTTTCAAGGCTACAGAAAAAGAAGTTCCTGAATATCAAGGGAGACAATATCGCACTTACGAAGTTCGGAAGCATTGCTGCCGGACATTTCCTTTCCGTTTCAAAGGCATTCCTGATACGGGATGCAGTGCTTTCCGAGCACAGGCCGGTGGAGATAATAACCAACCTCGAGTTCTTTGAAGCGGTCTATTTCAAGTACGCAGCCCAGATATCTACTGCACTGAAGATCAACATGCCTTCAAGGGTGTTCCAGGGAGCTTCCATGGACATTGTGCTTGAGGGTGAGAACCTTTCCAGGCTTGAGATGAAGATGCAGGACCAGATCCTGAACTTCGCTACTGATTTCCTGACCTGCGGTTGCAAGGAAAGTCCTTACTGCGGTTGTCCTGAGAGATTGTTCTCGGAGAAGATCATTGACCTGAGGGTAGACGGTTATGACCCAATACAGATCGTGAACTACCTTGAGGATAAGTACGGCATCACTGCCTACCCGGGAGACCTGCTGGGATACCTGGATGATGCGATACGCAACCTTGATGCTGTTGAAAGGATCGCAAAGGCTTATTCCAAAAAGGACCTGGCAAATTCGGCGAGGCATCTTAAGAAGCTTATCGTAGGATGAAGACCGCACTTTGAATTAATGATAACAAAACCTTTTAATGTATGTTAACAATTACTTTTCCAAATTAGGTACGGCTTTTGAAGGATATATGACCATGACAGAAGAGAAAAAAAATCCTGAAGGTAAAGTGACAAAGAAGTTGAAGATCGAGATCAGGAAACCTGAGGACTTCAAACAAGTTTATGCCATCGGTGCACTTGGCGGACACAGCCCTTATGATTTCAGGATCGGCTTCTACAATGACAGCCCAAAGGGATTCGACAAGTCATCTAATTCACAGGTGGTCCAGAGAAGCATTGAGACAGAAGTGATACTCTCACCTCTTGCGGCACTGGAGCTTTCCCACTGGCTTGAGCAGCACATCCGCGACTACGAGGCAATGTTCGGACCGATCGCCAGAGTGCAGAAGCAGCCACCAAAAATGAAGCAGCCTGAGGATACATCCGAGATACAGGGATACATCTAAAACTAAAGCTAAACTTGAAGAAGTTAGCTGCATACTACCTATAAGGACAGTTGATAAGGGGTTCTAATCGGCAGTAATAAATAGTAGGTTGGACAGTTTACTTTTTCCAATACGTAGTAATACATATTGCAGATCATATTGTTTATTATCTTTGAATAATGCGTGTGAGGATACGATCTTGTTCCCAAATAAGAAAGTTCAGAAATTGGTAGGATCTAAGATCCAGGTAGAGATGAAAGGCAACCAGCATATTCTTGAAGGTACATTAGAGAGCGCTGACGATTACCTTAACCTTCACCTTGTGGATACTGTTGAGATAGCTGACGGACAGCGCCTGCGCTCTCTTGGTTCCGTTGTATTGAGAGGTAACAACATAATCCTGATCATCCCTGTAGAGAACTAAAAGCTTTTATTTTCCGGATATAGACCATGGAAATAGAAGATAAGGCTCTTAAACTGATAGGCGATAGCAAAGACGGTGTCTACCAGAACGAACTCTGGAAGATGCTGGAGATCGACAGCCGCAAGTGCTCAAGGGTCATCACCAAGCTGATGAACGCAGACCTGATATACCGTGAGTCTGCGGTCAATAACGGTGCCAGGACCTATTTGATCAAAGTAGTTGCACCAGAAGAGGAATCCTTTGATCTCCTTCTCGCAGGAGAGATGTTCTCCCCCTGCGCAGGCTGCAGATTAGCCTGCCAGCCCGAGATCTGCGAACTACTATCCACCTGGATCAACCAGTTACCCCTGGAAGACGAGGTCAAAAAAGACGAAGAATGACCCCTCGGCCGAAAGCTTTATATTGCTAACGTACCTACTAGGGTCGCTTCAATGTAAGCAAAAAACAGCGTGCTCCGGTAGTGTAGTCCGGCCAATCATTCCGGCCTTTCGAGCCGAAGACTCGGGTTCGAATCCCGGCCGGAGCACCAATTCAACTATTTTTCTAAGTTGTTATCTTTGGGATGCAAAGCTTTGGGTTTTTGAGACAATTTTATTGATTAAAATTAAACTTTATTCTATTGACATGAGTTAAATAACAATTTCTTCTTCCCATTCTTTTAATTTTTCAGAAAATATCATGGCTCTTGCTGGGCTTGAAGAAGGAACCAATGAAATAGAAACCCCATCTGGTACATTGCAATGTTTGATGAATTTCATTGCTTTGCTTCCATTGCATATGATCTTCTTGATGTTGGTCAGATGAGAAAAGTCATTATACTCTTCATTGCGAATACTCTGATCTGAACTTCCGGTTATCTGACAACTTTTTACAGTGTCCCACAATCCAATCTTGTGCTCTTTTAAAGCCCTGATCCGGTCATTATAGCCCAATTCTTGTAAATCGATATCAAGTATACTACCCAGCAATTTCCAGAACTGGTTTCTGGGATTGCCATAGTATTGATCTATATCCCGAGATATTTGTGAAGGAAAAGTTCCAACAATTAACAATGTCGTGTTTCCATCGATTATAAGTTCCATTGCAAGTTCTCTTTCTTTTTGTTAAAATGTATCCGACATCCTCTCTAATCCAACAGAATCTAGGCTTAGAGAGAGGTATTCAAAATTTATTAAAAGTTGTTGCTCACTTGTAAGCTATCGAACCATTGAACTTCCATCCAATGAATCACATTCCCATATCGCACACTTAACCCCCACATCACTTCCAAACAATAATAAATACTTGAACTTAACATATTATATATTTAGATTATCTGTGGGAGATAGGGATATGGCAGCAATTGTAGAAAAAAGCAATTCGGACGGGGCCAGTATTAAATTAAAAGTAGCAGAGGCGTCCCAGGAAGATGTTGGAAAAGGTATTGTGCGTATCGATCCGGCACACAGGGAAAAGATCGATGTTGGGGAGTATGAGGTTGTGCAGATCGAGGGAGGACGTGCAACATCAGCGCTTGCGATAAATACAGATCCGACAGACGTCGGCCTTGATGTCATCCGAATGGATGGACTTATGCGTGCCAATGCAAAGATCAGCATTGGAGATTATGTAGAGGTCAGGAAAGCAGAGTGGAAGGAAGCACTTAATGTCACTCTTGCACCTGTGAGCAAAGGTATGCACATTTCAGCCTCAAGTGACATCCTTACATCCGTTTTCAGGAACAGGACCGTATCAAAAGGGGATTTTATCTCTACTACACATTTCAAGAGATCAAAGGACAGCCCTGCCAGAAGTATGATGCTCGAGGATATGTTCAGTGATATTTTTGATTACTCGTTCGGCCTGGGTGAGATCAAAATGCAGGTGGTCTCAACATCCCCAAAGGGCATCGTCAAGATCACTGATGTGACAGAACTTCAGTTGCTATCCGAAGCTGTAGAGCTCCCGCCGGAGCAGTCCATCCCTACTGTAATGTATGAAGACCTTGGTGGCATCAAACCGGCTATTTCCAAAGTAAGGGAAATAATCGAGCTTCCGTTAAAGCACCCGGAGCTATTTGACAGGCTGGGAATCGAACCTCCAAGAGGTGTGTTGTTGCATGGCCCGCCCGGGACCGGCAAGACCATGCTGGCAAGAGCAGTTGCCAATGAGTCCGATGCGTATTTCATATCGATCAATGGTCCCGAGATAATGTCCAAATACTATGGTGAATCCGAACACCAGATACGTGAGATATTCGATGAGGCCGAACAGAATGCACCAGCCATCATATTCCTTGATGAGATCGATTCCATTGCACCGAAGAGAGCAGAAGTTACCGGAGAAGTCGAAAGAAGGGTCGTCTCACAGCTTCTTTCATTGATGGACGGCCTGAAGGAGCGGAAGAACGTCATCGTCATAGGTGCAACCAACCGTCCGGAAGCCCTGGACCTGGCCCTGCGCCGTCCAGGAAGGTTCGATCGTGAGATAGTGCTACATGTGCCTGATCAGGATGGACGGCTGGAAATATTCCAGATACACACCCGTGGAATGCCACTGGCAGATGACGTGGACCTTAAGGCACTGGCTGAAACAACATATGGTTTCGTGGGAGCGGACATAGCAGCACTTTGTCGTGAAGCAGCAATGAGCTCCCTTAGGAAGGTCCTTCCCCATATCAACCTTGAAGAAGAACATATCCCTGCAGAGATCCTTGAAAAGCTGATCGTCACATCAGAAGATTTTAAAATCGCTCAGAAGGATGTGGAACCATCCCCCATGCGTGAGATCATGATCGAGACGCCAAATGTGGGATGGGATGATGTAGGAGGACTGGAAGATGTTAAGGAACTGCTCAAAGAAGCTGTTGAGTGGCCTCTTAAAAATCCGGAATCGTTCCAGCGTATCGGAGTGGAGCCTCCAAAGGGAGTATTGCTGTATGGGCCGCCGGGAACCGGTAAGACAATGCTGGCAAAAGCCATCGCCCATGAATCTAATGCTAATTTTATAACCGCAAAGGGAAGTGATCTGCTTTCAAAGTGGTATGGGGAATCTGAAAAGCACATCTCAGAGATGTTCGCCCGTGCACGCCAGGTAGCACCATCCATCATTCTCCTTGATGAACTTGATGCACTTGCACCCATACGGGGCGGTTCAATGGGAGAACCACAGGTTACCGAACGTATCGTGAACCAACTACTCTCAGAGCTTGACGGTCTTGAAGAGCTCCACGGTGTTGTGATCGTAGGTGCTACGAACAGACCAGATATCATCGATCCGGCACTGATCCGCCCGGGAAGATTTGATGAGCTTATACTTGTTCCTGTCCCTGATCTGGCCACCCGACGTAAGATCTTTGAGGTCCATACCAGAAAGATGGCACTTGCAAGTGATGTCAATATAGATGAACTTGTAACTGCAACAGACAAGTACACAGGAGCCGATATTGCAGCAGTCTGTAAAAAAGCAGGACGCTTTGCTCTTCGTGAAGACCTCATGGCAAACGAGGTCTCACATAAGCATTTCCTGAAAGCGATCGCTGAAACAGGAACATCGGTCACGTCTGACACCATGAAATATTACGAAGACCTTAAAGGCGACCTGAAGACCAAGAGATCCAGAGAGATAGAGGGCCCTGCCTATGGCTGATATTTAAAAAACATCAGTTCAGGTTATAAGTTCTAAAAACAATGAACGATTATACCTATTGGAAATTGCCATAGGCCTACCTGCCAGCCTGAACAACGATACAGTACTGGCCATTTCATTTTGACAACAGAAAACGGTTACTCGAATATTAGCATAAGGGAAGATCAGGAAGTGCAATTTTGAAAGAAAACAATATCGAAAGGATCCATTCAGATAGTGCGATAACCTGTACACTGTGCATGCAGGAAATGGAAACCCTCTATGATCACCTTGCCATGTCAACAGAGGAAATCGATCTGCTCGACATGCCAAAACGTTCTTTTACAGTACATTTCCCTGTTCGCATGGATTCCGGAAGAATGAAGATGTTCGTGGGTCACAGGGTACAGTACAATGATGCCCGGGGCCCCACTAAAGGAGGGATACGGTATCATCCTGACCTTACCATCGAATATCTTCAGGATCTCGCCTTCCTGATGTCCATAAAATGTGCCCTTGTTGACATACCCTTCGGGGGAGCAAAAGGCGGTATCGTGACCAATACCAAAGAGCTCAGCCGAGGTGAACTTGAAAGAGTTACCAGAGCCTATATTCGGGAGATCGCTGACTACATCGGTCCATTGAAGGACATCCCTGCGCCTGATGTGTATACCGATGAACAGATCATGGTATGGATACTTGACGAGTTCGAGAGAATAAAAAGGGAGCACACCCCTTCAATTGTTACCGGGAAACCGATAGAGTTAGGAGGAAGTCAGGTCAGAAAATATTCCACAGCCCTTGGCGGCGTCTACATACTTGAAGCAGCCATGGAAAAAGCCAAACTGGATAAGTCCAAACTTTGTGTTGCTATTCAGGGATTCGGAAAAGTAGGATTGAATGCTGCACGGATTCTCTATGAGAACGGATTCACAATATGTGCAGTAAGCGACTCAAGTGGTGGAATTTTCAAGGAAGATGGTCTTGATATCATGGAGGTTATAGACCACAAGTACAAGACCGGAAGTGTTATAGATTTCCCGGAGACCAGGAATATAACAAATGAACAATTACTGGCAACCGATTGTGAAATACTTATCCCTGCAGCTCTTTCAAAACAGATCAAACGAGAGAACGTCAATGACATAAAAGCAAAAATAATCCTTGAACTTGCCAATGCACCTGTTACAATGGATGCAAGCCGAATATTGCTTGATAGATCAGTAATAATTGTACCTGACATACTTGCTAATGCCGGCGGTGTTGTGGTCAGTTATTTTGAATGGATACAGAACCTCAGTCAGGATTACTGGGAAGAAGAAAAAGTTCTGGAAAGGCTCCAGCAGAAAATGATAACTGCTTTTGAAAAAGTATATGCGATCTGCATGGAACAAGATTGCAGTATGAGACGAGCAGCATTGCAATTCTCAGTTCGAAGGATACTATATGCTGAGAGACTACGTGGGAATCTTTGATCTCGTTCATCCTCCCACATTTATTTTTGATCTACATTTCCTTTTTTCTTTCTTCATACACTGCAATTAAATACAAATAAAGACCATTTAGAGTGAAAGATCGTTAACTCATTACATTAGAGATGATCGAACACTTGAAGCAGCCGGTTCCAGTTAATGAACACAAACTTCGAACTAATGACCGAATTCATGGATGATCAATTATGGGAATAATCGACAAAAACCAAAGTATTATAAGTGAGATAGCAGGATTCGCATTCTTCATTGCCAGTATAAGCAATTTCCTTGGTATTAACATACCAGTTCTGTCCAACAGTGGTCTTACAATCACTCAAAATATAATATTATTAATTCTTGGAATATATTTGATGACCTACAAGATACTTTCAAGAGGAGTGGCTGCTCGAGCCAAAAATAAGTAAATTAATCCATTTTTCTATGAACAGGCAATGATACTCAGGAAAATTAGTGTATGAGGGTCATTTCCTTTTTTATCGATCGAATTTGGTATTAACCGTTATCAGGTTCGATCTGAATTGCTGCTTTGAAGAACTATTCTATTATTTCATATCAGCACTGCTGTATTTTCAAAGCATCTCAAAAAATCAAAAACAAAACTGGCAGAAACCTTATTTTCTGCCTAAGAAGTAATATGCAGCGGCGCCAAAGATATTAAATAGAACTGCAACAAGGATCCACACAACTTTCATTGCACCGCTTAATCTCTTATTCTGTGTCACTACATCATAGATGACCCAGACAACTGACAATAATTCCAATAGACCCCATATTGATTCGAGCATATTATAACCTCCAAGATTAGATTGACATAATTAATATATAACATCTTGCTAGAAATTTGTAGCAAAACCCACAACAAGATACCACCCTACCTTCTTTTATACCCATACATCATAAATAAATGAATATATGGCACCTTCGGACCATCCAATTAAGCGCCAGCTTTACGTTCTCTCCATATCCAAGCTCTTCAAAGACCTTGCTACCGGAATGCTGGTGTTCATAATACCTTTGTACGTTGCGAACATGGACTCCCTGATACTGCATGATATGCCGGTTGTTCTCAAAGCAGGACTCGCAACAACTGTCTTCGGGCTGGCGAACTCCATATCCCAACCATATATGGGAAGGCTAAGCGAACGGCTTGACAAGAGGAAGCTTTTCCTGACCATTGGTTACATGATTTTCGCAATTATCTGTTACATCTATGCCATCTCAGGCTACTTTGAATCAATACTTTTCTTCAGGATCATCCAGGGAATTGCAATCGGTGCAACCATTCCTGCCATCATTACAATGGTCACACACCTATCCGCTTCAACGGTCAGGGGGCAGGCAATAGGCATTTACTCCACCCTCAGGGGTGCAGCCTTTGGAATAGGTTCAATGGTCGGCGGTGCTGTTGTGACCTACTATGGATTCGTTGCCGGATTCTACATCAGTGCAGCCCTTGTTATGTTAAGTACTATCCTCATAGTCCTCTTTGTGAAAGAAACAAAAGCACCTGAGACCAAAACTCCGGATGAAGCTTCTACTGACGGACCTTTCATCATTAAGATACTTGCCATTGCCATGTTCATGATGCTTGTAGGCATAATGCTCATACTTTCCCTCCTGCCTGCCTACCAGACAAGGCTTGAAGCAAGCGAATTCCTGCTCGGGATAGCACTATCTGCCTACGTGATCTCAAGGATCGTATTCCAGGTGCCAATAGGCATCCTCTCGGACAGGTTCGGAAGAAAGCTTCCCATACTTGCAGGCATCTTCTTTAACGCGATCATAGTCTATGGCCTCGGGCATGTTGATAACATAAACTCCCTCATCCTGCTGAGGTTACTACAGGGTATAGCCATGGCAGCAGTTGAGACACCCCTGCTTGCTCTTGCAGTGGAACTATCAGGCGAGAAAAAAGTTAGCAGCAAGGTCAGCACCATAACCAGTGCACAGGCAGCAGGAGTAGCAATGGGACCTCTGATCGGAGGTGTTTTTGGAGGGTATGTCAGTTTTGAAACTCCTTTCCACATAAGCAGTTTACTGATCGTCCTATCAGGAATTTTGGTATGGGCTGCATTAAGGAAGAACAGTGACAAAAATGGAAATACTGGAATCCATTGAAAGACCAGAAAAGTCAGAAAAGTCAGGAAATATCTACATCCTCTTTCAAATGAGCCTCAAAGGTTCTCACGACCAGTGGGTTGACAGGCACACCTTCCAATCCAATCTCTTCCAGAACCTTTTCCCATGAAACCGATGAGAAACCCAGAACAACCTCATGAATCCTTTTGACATAGTCAATACCCTCATCAATTGCCTTGTAGACATCATCACCTTTGACCGGATCATCCCAAGAGGATAAAAGCAACTTCACACCACCAGTCTCCCTGAGCTTCCTGAGAGATGAGATGACCTCTGCAACATTGTCATAGATCGGAATATCTCCCGGCAGAGGGATAGAATCACCGGAGAAAAGCACGTTGTCAGGGGACAACACCAATGAGATCGAACCATTTGAGTGACCGGGAGTGTGAATTACTCTAATGGACATAACCTCGCCAAGGTCGATCACATCCCCATCCTCAAGCACACGGTCCACTTTCACCGGACCACCTGTAAGTGCATCGAAATTCGGTATTGGACGCTCCCTGAATTGTACATCCGAATTCTCGATCCACCCAACCGCATTCCTGTGAGCAGCAACTTCGCATCCGGTCAGTTCCTTTATCACAGGAGTAGCACCTATGTGGTCCGCATGGGAATGCGTCTGCACTATAGTGAGATCTCCTGCGGATCCCTGCCTGTCTTTTTCATGTAGTCAAAGATGATCTTCTCAGAGGATGCAACACCACAATCCACAAGGCAGATTTCCCTGCCATAGATAAGATAGGCATATACGAAGCGCTCGATGATTATACCTGAGTCGCTGGTCAGGCTGAAAGGTATCTTTATGGCATGCACATGTTCTGTTACCTGCATGTTCAACCCCTGCTCATTTCTTTGCGATCACGGTTATCCAGTTATTTTCCGGCACCTCATCGATCTCAACAGAAGAGAAACCTGCACTTTCAAGCATATCCCTGTAATCCTGAGGTGAGAAGATGTTCATTCCACCCACTCCGGTGAAAGGCGAGTTCCTTTCCTCAAAGTTGCTATGCTCGTACATCTCATTGACTATCAGAAGCGTCCCTTCATCTTTGAGCACACGCCGGACCTCTTTGAGATCCTCTACGATATCCGGCCAGAAATAGCATGTCTCAAAAGCTGTGACAATATCGAACATATCATCAGGAAACGGCAACTCTGAAACCGGGGAATGTATTATGGTCACATGTTCACTGTCAACCGCATCCCTGTTCAGCTCGGTAGCAAGACCGACCATTTCACTGGAATGATCAACGCCATAAACTTTACCAGCCTTTACCAGGTCTGCAAGTATACTTACAGCACGACCACCACCACAGCCAACATCGAGTATCCATGAATCCGGTCCAATGGAAATATGTCCAATACCCCATTTCCATAGTTCATAATGATGCTCGTTCATTTCAAGACCCACGTTCCTCCCATCTTCCCCTGAAGGATTTGCATGAATTCTCACAACTTCCTCGATATCCAATCACATCAACTCCTTATAAGTAACAATAAAATATCAGCTCCAACCATCACACAAAGGAATTCTTCCCCTGTAGATAATTTCCCGGCCCTCATAGCTGAATACCAGAGGGCATACCTTTACACCAGCACCGATCGCATCCCTGAATGCGGCTGCAAGGTCAGGATCAATAACCTCATTTGGTGCGAAACATTGTGCATCAGGCCTGAACACAAGGATGAGCAGAAGTGCTTCATCACCACCCGCAACTGCCTTAATCAGCTCCCCAACATGCCTTTTCCCCCTTGATGTTGGTGCATCAGGAAATATTGCTCTCCCATCATCTATGAGAGTGCAGCCTTTTACTTCAACCCATATCCTCCTGTCACCTTTCCCGAGAAGAAAATCCAACCGGCTTTCCCCGAACTTCTGCTCGGCTGCAACTGAATCCAGTCCTTCAAGGAAAGAACATACCTCATTCCTGATAGCCCATTCCGCGATCTTGCGATGGAATGCTGAATTTATAAGGATCCATCCATCATCAGCTTTAGCAGCTATGACATCACAACCGGTCTTTCTGTTAGTATTGGAAGCTTTTTTCAAAAGCAGGTCGTTCCCTGTATAAAGCAGGTATTCAAGTCTTCCGGGATCATGTATGTGGACCTTCTCTTCCTGTATATCAGCAGGAGATCCGGAAATTGATGTGATGTCCACGATCCCCAGGAACCTGTTGGGTCTTGACAATAATCTCCCTTCAGCGTCCCATGGGATCTCCATGACTACTTCTTTTTCAGGTATCATTTAGCTTCCCGGATAAAAAAGAATAAGGACAGATCAGTTGTTATCCGCTACTGCTCCACCTACAACACCACCGATAATCCCGAATATCGCAGTGTAGATGACAATTACGAATGTGATAAAAATACCTGATCCTGCCAGAATAGCACCCAGTACAGGAACATCTGCAAGCAGAAGTGCCAAAGCACCTGAAAGCATGAATCCGGGAATAGCTGCCAGTAAAGACATCAACACACCTACTTTAAAGCCACCGAAAGCACCTTCGGAAGCAACATACCCTCCGAGAAAACCTCCGAAGAACGGAGAAAGTGCATTTATCAACGGCACCATATAGAGAACGACCGTGCAAACCAGTCCAATAATTGCTCCTTTTATAATATTCATAAGAACAGATCCTCTTACTATATGATGCAATATAACGGCTGAACATTTTATTTAGTTATCTATTGAAGAGAAAAAGTGCATGGGGGATACAAATAAAGAAATGGTTTTAATATTTCAATGCCTGTTTTTTACAATGTTTGCGCCGTTAACATTTAAATAGTATAGTGTTGATTAGCAAGTACTCAAAAGCATTATTAAAACCTATTTGAGAATGTCTTTGAGGAAAAACGAATACTACCACCAATTTGAACCTGATACCGGGTATTCTCGGTATCAGGCTTCATACCTATTTTTCAACTTTTGTGATCGGGGTTTGTAATCCAAAAAGTATAACCTTAAACACAACAATTAATGCTTCATGGATAAACAGAAAGAGAAAAAGTACCACCTTCATATTTATCACGCTCGCCAGTGTGATCCGAAAAAATGCACCGGGAAAAAGATGGCACGATTTGACCTTGCACGCCTTTTCGACAAGGTCCAGAAGATCCCCCGTGGAAGCATTCTGCTTGACCCAATGGCAGAGCAGGCACTTTCCCCGGCAGATCGGAACGAGCAGAACATAACTGTCCTTGATTGCTCCTGGGAGACAGTTGAGGAAGTTTTTCCACAACTTTTGAGATTGCAGCTTAAACACCGTGCACTTCCCTATCTTGTGGCTGCCAATCCTGTGAACTTCGGCCGACCTTTCAAGCTCAACTCCGTGGAAGCATTTGCAGCAGCCCTTTACATACTTGGCAATAAGGAACAGGCCGAGGAGATCCTGTCAAAGTTCAACTGGGGACACAGTTTCCTTGAGGTCAATAAAGAACCCCTTGAAGACTATTCCAAAGCAAAGGACAGCAAGGATATCATCAGGATCCAGGGCGAATACATCTGATCGACAAAAAGGAGCATGATGCATTGATACAGATCGGGGTCATAGGCGCAGGTTCATGCGATAATAGGGTAGCCGGACTTGCCGAGGCTGTCGGTGCTGAGATCGCAAAGAACAACGCAATACTCATTTGCGGAGGGCTGGGTGGTGTCATGGAAGCCGCAGCAAAGGGATGTAAAGCAGAAGGCGGACAGACAATAGGCATCCTTCCGGGAAACAGGAAGGAGGATGCGAACCAGTATATTGATCTTGTGATCGTTACTGCAATGGGCCATGCAAGGAATGCGATCATTGCACAATCATGTGATGCACTGATAGCGGTAGATGGAGAATATGGCACACTTTCGGAGATCGCGCTTTCACTGAAGATGGGAAAGCCCGTGGTCACACTGGAATCAAAATGGGATGTCGAAGGAGCACGGGTTGCAGCAAGCCCACAGGATGCGGTTAAGATCGCAATGCGGCTATTTTTGACAAGGTAACAATACTTTAATAGTATAATGAAGATAAATTATTTGGGATCAATTTGTGGTGCTGCATCACATTTATAATCTACACAAATTTATGGGGGAGATAAAATATGACAGAAATCGAAATAGATACCAGAGGAGAAACATGCCCGGTACCTCTTGTAGAATGCCGCAAAGCTTTGAAGAAGGCATCGTCAGGAGATGAAGTCACTATTCTGGGAACACATCCCGCATCAAAAAAGGAGATACCAATGGCCTGCAAAGCACTGGGACTTGAGATCATTGGTGTTGAAGAAAAAGATGAGGAATGGAAGATAAAGATACGCAGGTAACAATTGGGGGTTACTATGACCGATACGGCAGATACTATCGATAAGGCTGTCATTATTGTCCATAGTGGGGATATGGACAAACTATACAGCGCCCTTATAGTTGGCAATGGGGCACTTGCAATGGGAATGGATGTTTCCATGTACTTTACTTTCTGGGGACTCCAGAGACTTAAGAAAGGCGGACTTGAAAAGGGACCTTTATCCAAGATGCACATGCTGGGACTTGGAAAGTGGATGATAAACAAACGCATGAAAGCAGCAAATGTAGCTCCTCTTGAAAAGCTCATGAACGACTACAAGGAACTGGGCGGGAGAATACTCGCCTGTGAGATGACCATGGAGATCATGGGAGTCAAAGTTGAAGAGCTTCGCACCGAATGGATCGATGAATACGGTGCAGTGGGCACCTATATCAATGAAGCAAGGGATGCGAAAATAACACTATTCATTTAACAAAAGGAGTCTGAATTGAAATGACAAACTATCGGTGTAATGTTTGTAACGTTTTTGAATACGATGACGCAGAGGGCAATGCTGAAATGGGCATCGAACCAGGAACAAAACCGGAGGATTTCCCTGACGACTGGAAATGTCCGATATGTGGTGCTGACAAGAGCCACCTGATGCCAGTCTGATATTTTTGATGATAGCAAAAGAGGTGTGCTTTCAGGATGACTGAATATCGATGCAATGTCTGTGGTGCTTTTGAATATGATGATACCAGGGGAGACTCGAACACAGACATAAAACCCGGAACAAAGCCGGAAGATTTCCCTGATGATTGGCGCTGTCCGATATGTGGTGCTGACAAGAGCCACCAGATGCCTGTTGAAAAAGAAGAGATCGAAGAGATCACCTCTCAGGAGATCGTTACCTGTCCTAAATGTGGTCAAAAGAGCAAGATCACAGTATCAGATTTTGAAAAAGTAGACATTCGCGGCTACCTTGGAGAATGGAGAAGGACCTCTGACATTACTGAACCCTACATGGAAGATATCCATAAGATCTCTGTTACCGGTGAATCGATCCTTGAACCGATGAGGACAAAGCAGGATGTACTTTCATGGAATGATATTCTTATCAAAGGAGCACAGCTTGCAAAGATGCCTCTTAACGAGGATGAAACTGTTAACACGACCACGGTCATCGGACCAAAAGCAAAACACCCACTTGTCATTGAGACTCCTGTATTTATTACCCATATGTCATATGGCGCATTATCCAGGGAAGTAAAACAGGCCCTTGCAATGGGAAGTGCTGCCGTTAAGACTGCAATGTGCTCCGGGGAAGGCGGGATCCTTAAAGAGAGCATGGAGAAAGCCCACAAGTACATTTTCGAGTATGTACCGAACAGATACAGTGTTACCGAAGAGAACCTCAAAAAAGTGGATGCCATCGAGATCAAGATAGGCCAATCCGCAAAGCCTGGCATGGGCGGACACCTGCCTGCCGAGAAGGTAACAAAGGAACTGGCGGACATAAGGGGATTTCCCGAAGGCACAGACATCATAAGCCCGGCACATTTTGATGATATCCGGAATAAGGAAGACCTGAAAGCAAAGGTCGACTGGCTGAGAGAGACCTCGGGAGGCAAACCAATAGGCATCAAGATGGCAGCAGGCAATATTGAAGCTGACCTTGAAGTTGCTGTCTATGCAGGACCTGATTTCATTACCATCGACGGCAGACCGGGAGCAACTGCTGCTGCATTGAAATTTGTCAAGAACACAACATCGATACCCACGATATTCGCACTTTACCGTGCAAGGAAGTTCCTTGATGAAAAAGGCATAAAGGATATTTCCCTGATAATCACAGGCGGTCTGCGTGTATCTTCCGATCTTGCAAAAGCACTGGCACTTGGTGCAGATGCCATTGCCATAGGCACAGCAGCGCTCATGGCGTGTGCCTGCCAGCAATACAGGTTATGCGATACCGGAAAATGTCCGGTCGGGGTCACAACACAGGACCCTGAACTTCGTTCCAGGCTTAAGATCGACATTTCTGCGAAGAAGCTTGAGAACTTCCTGAGAGTATCCACTGAAGAGCTTGAGAATTTCGCAAGACTCACAGGAAATGATGATGTTCACAAGTTAAGTATCACTGACCTTTGCACTACAAATTCCGAAATTTCAGACCATACGGAGATCGAACATGTCTGAGATCTGATGTATATAATAGAAAAGTAAAACCATAAAATAAACCTGGGGGGGTTATATCCGTTTAGAGAAAGATACACTTGGGGAAGTGGAAGTGCCTGAGGACGCCTATTATGGTCCTCAGACAACAAGGGCAGTTCATAATTTCAAGGTCAGCCGGCAGAGGCTGCCTCCTTCTTTTGTAAAAGCACAGGCTGCAATAAAGATGGCATCCGCACGTGCAAATATGGAATCCGGAAAGCTTGACACCACAAAGGGAGAAGCCATAATAAGGGCTGCAACCGAGGTAAGGGAAGGGAAGTTCGATGACCAGTTCGTAGTAGATGCGTTCCAGTCAGGTGCAGGGACCTCACAGAACATGAACGCAAACGAGGTCATTGCCAACAGGGCACTTGAGATCCTTGGGTTTGAAAAGGGACATTACGACATAATACACCCGAACGACCATGTGAACATGTCCCAGTCCTCAAATGATACAACACATACTGCTATACACATTGCAGCTGTGGAGACCATTAATTCAGAGCTCATGCCTGCACTTGTGGAAATGCTGACGGTATTTACTGAAAGGTCCGCTGAGTTCATGGATATCGTCAAGCCGGGAAGAACGCATCTTCAGGATGCTGTACCGGTCACGCTTGGACAGGAATTCTCAGGATATTCACATATGCTTGAACTCGGGATCAAACGACTTGAAGTCGCCATTGATGACCTTTAGGAACTGAACATGGGAGGTACTGCTGTCGGTACCGGACTGAACACACCGGAAAATTTCGGCCAGCTGGCGATAAAAAAGATGGAACTGATCACAGGTCAGGATTTCAGACTTGCTAAAAATGCATTTGAGGCTACGCAGTCTGCAGAAGCCATTCTTGGAGCATCAGGTGCACTACGAAGTATTGCTGTAACCCTTATCAAGATCGCAAACGACCTGCGTCTTCTTTCAAGCGGTCCAAGAACAGGTATCGGAGAGATCAACCTTCCGGCAGTACAACCGGGGTCTTCTATCATGCCAGGAAAAGTGAACCCAGTAATGGCCGAGATGCTGAACATGGCATGTTTCCAGATCATCGGGAATGATACAGCCATAACTATGGCAGCACAGGGAGGACAGTTCGAGCTCAACGTATTCACCCCCGTGCTTGCCTATGATCTTCTTAGTTCGATAGAGATACTCACGGGTGCATCGATCTCCTTTACAGAAAAGTGCCTTCGGGGGATCACTGTGAACAGGGAACGATGTGAAGAACTATCAAAGCAGAGCCTTGCTCTTGTCACCATACTGGCAACAACCCTAGGTTATGAGAAGGCTGCAGAGATCGCACACACTGCACACCGGGAGAACAAGAGCATAATCGAGGTCGTGAAGGAGATGAACATAATGGATGAGAAAGACGTAGAAGAACTTCTTGATCCTATCAACATGACCGGTGTGGGAAAATGATTACACATGATGTGGTAGTGATAGGAGGTGGTCTTTCAGGTCTCAGATGTGCTATTGAGCTTCATGAAAGGGGAGTGGATGTAGCTATCGTTTCAAAAGTTCCTCCGATACGCAGCCATTCCGGAGCTGCACAGGGAGGTATTAATGCATCCATTGGTTCCGATGACAGCTGGGAATCACATGCATTTGATACTGTAAAGGGAAGCGACTACCTTGCTGATCAGGACACTGTTGAGATATTGTGCAAGGAAGCTCCTGACAGGGTGCTTGAAATGGAACACTGGGGCACCAATTTCTCAAGGAAGGATGATGGCACCATAGCACAGCGTCCTTTTGGAGGTGCAGGATTCCCAAGAACATGCTACGCCGGAGACAGGACCGGACATAACATTCTTCATACACTTCATGAAAGGATATTACGTGCCGGTATCAAGGTCTACAGGGAATGGCTTGTAACAAGACTTGTCATCGAGGATGACAGGTGTCTGGGTTTTGTAGCTATGGACCTGCTGAACTCCGAACTTGAGGTCTTCAAAACAAAGGCCACAGTACTTGCTACAGGAGGTTACGGGCGGATCTACCAGAAGTCCACCAATGCGATCATCAACAAGGGATTTGGCATAAGCCTGGCCTATCGTGCAGGAGTGCCACTGCAGGATATGGAATTCGTACAGTTCCATCCCACAACATTATGGGGCACTAATATACTGATTACCGAGGGTGCAAGGGGTGAAGGCGGATACCTTTACAACAAGGACAATGAAAGGTTCATGAAAGACTACGCATCCTCATCAATGGAACTGGCTCCCAGGGATATCGTTGCAAGATCCATCCAGCAGGAGATCGACGAGGGAAGGGGATTCCCCGGAGGATATGTCCATCTGGATATCACACACCTCGGAAAGGACCTTATCGAAGAAAGACTGGGCGGCATACGCCAGATATGTATCGATTTTATAGGTATTGACCCGGTCGAGGAACCAATTCCCGTACAGCCCGGACAGCATTACTCCATGGGTGGAATCAGCTCGAATAAGGATGGAGCCACTCCTGCAAGCGGTCTTTATGCAGTTGGCGAATGTGCCTGTATAAGTGTTCACGGTGCGAACAGGTTGGGAGGTAATTCCCTTCTTGACACTGTGGTCTTTGGAAGAAGAGCAGGAGTACATGCAGCAGATTATGTTACATCACTGGGAGAAACCAGCGATAGCCCCCTGACACAGGCACTTGACAGTGAGAACACTGCCATTTCCGAAATGATGGGAGATGATGGTGAAAGCTATTCCGGCATCAGCGAGGAACTGAAGAAGACCATGCAGGAAAATGTGGGAGTATTCAGAGAGCAAGGAGAACTTGAAAAGGCGGTCGAAGATGTCAAAAGGCTGGAAGAGCGAGCAAGGTCACTGAAGGTCAGAACAGAAGCCAGGGAGTTCAATCTGGAACTGCTCAATGCGATCGAACTTAAGGGTATGCTGGACCTGGCACATGTAATCGCATTAGGAGCATTGGTACGTGAGGAAAGCAGGGGAGCCCATTACAGGACAGATTTCCTTGAAAGGGACGACAAGAACTGGTTAAAGCACACACTTGCCTATCTTACACCGGAAGGACCCCGGCTGGAATACAAAGATGTTAACATAACGATCTTCCAGCCACAGAGGAGGACGTACTGATGACAAAGCTAAAGATCAGGAGACAGGATGATGAAATAGTCTGGTACGATCTCTTTGAGGTTGAGGACAAGCCGGGAATGAATTTGCTGGAAGCATTGTTCTATGTACAGGAAAAGCTTGATGGAAGCCTGACATTCCGGTACTCGTGCAGAGGTGCTGTCTGTGGAAGTTGTGGAATGCTTATCAACAGGGTACCAAGGCTCGCCTGCAAGACCCAGGTGTCTGACCTGAGGAAGGAACCTACGAATGAGGGGAACCCGGAGGTTCTGATAACCAACAAGAAGACTGAAACAGATAATGATGAAATACTGATAGAACCATTGCCGAACCTGGATGTCATACGTGATCTTGTGGTAGATATGGATCCATTCTATTCCCTGCTGGAAAGTGTAAGACCCTGGCTTGAGATGAAGGATGATATTCCTAAGAAAGAGAACATTATAGATCAGGAAACGCAGGTCAAGCTTGAACAATATACTAACTGCATCCTATGTGCGATATGCCACGGATCATGTCCTGTTGCAGAAAGGGACAGGAAATACTACGGACCGGCAGCTCTTGCAAAAGCATGGCGTTTTGACCTTGATCCGAGGGAAAATGAAGACAATCGAGAGGAAAGGCTTGAGGTCGTAGACTCTGAATCCGGTGTATGGGGATGCGACACGGTGTACAAATGTGTTGCAGTCTGCCCTAAAAAGGTGGCACCAACGTTGGGGATCAATGAGCTTCGCAACAGGATAGATACAAATAAGAAAAAAGAAGAGTAAAATAGGTATTACTTTTCTTTGAAAATTATTGTAGAATATGGATCGAAAAGGACAGAATAGGATATAATACAGTATATTATATTATTTCAACAGGAACAGATGATCGGGAACGAGTATGCGAGAATATTAGTGTGATACAAAAGTTTTTATCATATAAAGATTTTTCAACATCTGGCATATCCATTATAGTTTCACTGGTAACGGCAAGACGTTCCATATATTTATAAATCATAATACCGGAGTTTTCGATGCATCTTATCATAGCAGAAAAACACATTGCGGCCAAAAGGATAGCAAGTATCCTTGCCCCGAAGAAGCCAAAGCAGGTACGCGTCAGCGGAATGGATACCTACGAGTTCAATGCCGATGACAGGACCGTCGTTATGGGGCTTAGTGGACACATAGTCCAGCTGGACTTCCCTAAAGCATATAACAACTGGCAGAAAGTAGAGTCAAGAGAGCTCATCGATGCGGAGGTCATTACTACACCTACACATGTGAAGATCGTGAGTGCCCTTAAAAAACTGGGAAAGGAAGCAACACACGTCACCATTGCTACTGACTACGACAGGGAAGGAGAGCTTATTGGTGTCGAAGCACTGGAGATCATCAAGAAAGTGAACCCGGAAGTGGACTTTGACCGTGTGTTCTATAGTGCAATTACAAAAAAGGAGATCGATGATGCTTTTGCAAATCCTGCAGCCATTGACTTCGATCTTGCTGATGCAGGTCATTCCAGACAGGTCATCGACCTCGTATGGGGTGCATCGCTCACAAGATACCTTTCCATTTCAGCAGGCAGGTTAGGTAAGCTTTTCCTATCTGTAGGACGGGTACAGTCACCGACCCTTGCACTGATAGTCGACAAGGAGAAAGAAAGACAGGCTTTCGTTTCAAAACCATACTGGGAAATATTTGCCACCCTCAAGGGCAAGAGTGGTGAACTCTTCGAGGTTCAGCACAAGACCCCGAAGTTCTGGGACAAGACCGAAGCTGAAAAGATAATGGACATCATAGGTGACAATGCAACGGTTTCCTCAGTTGTCAAATCAAAGAAGAAGGACAAGCCACCTACTCCATTCAATACTACCGAATTCATAGGCGCTGCAAGTTCCATCGGTTATAGCGCTGCCAATGCCATGAGAATCGCAGAATCACTCTATACAAGCGGTTTCATTTCATACCCGAGAACTGACAACACGGTCTATCCGGCATCCATCGACCTGAGAGAACAGATCGAAGTATTCAAGAAAGGCACTTTCAAGGAATATGCAGAAAAACTGCTCGCCAAGGAAAAACTTGTTCCGACCCGTGGTAAGAAAGAGACCACAGATCACCCTCCTATCTATCCTGCATCACTTGCAAAGAAGAGCGAGCTCAATGACCAGGAATGGAAGCTTTACGAACTGGTGGTCAGGAGATTCTTTGCGACCTTTGCTGAAGAGGCCGAGTGGGAGACCCTGAAGGTAAGGTTCGACATTGAAGATGAGGAATTCAAAGCAAACGGAGCCAGATTGCTTCACGCAGGATGGAGATGGTACTACCCATACAATGCACCACAGGACAGGCTGCTTCCTGCCCTTGAAGAAGGTGATGTGCTCAGTATAAAGAGCAAGGAGATGACATCCAAGGAGACCCAGCCACCCGGAAGGTATGGACAGGGAAGACTTATCAAGCTCATGGAAGAGCTTGGGCTTGGCACAAAAGCAACACGCCATGAGATCATCAGCAAGCTCTATTCACGGGCATACGTCCACGGAAATCCGCTCCAGCCTACAAAAACATCCTTTGCGGTAGTAGAGGCCCTTGAGGAATATGCCCCTACGATCACAAGGCATGACATGACAAGCAAGCTGGAAGAGAATATGGACCGTATTGCAGAAGGCAAGGTCAATGAAGAGGATGTCCTGAGCGAATCAAGGAAGATGCTTGATGATGTATTTGCCGAACTTGAGGTAAATAAGGAGAAAATATCAGAATCATTACGTGCCGGTCTTCGCGAAGACAAGGTCATCGGCATCTGTAAAGAATGTGGCTCAAAGCTTATAGTCAGACGCTCAAAACGAGGTTCGAGGTTCATCGGCTGTGACGGGTATCCTGACTGTAATTTCTCCCTCCCGCTTCCAAAGAGCGGACAGGTCATTGTTACCGATAAGATATGCGAGGAACACGGCATCTACCATATTAAGATAATAAATGCCGGAAAACGACCATGGGACCTTGGCTGCCCGCAATGTAATTTCATCGAATGGAAGAAGACACAGGAAGAAGAGAAACGCAAGCAGCCTGAAGTACCAAGACCTGAGAAGATACTGGATGTTCCGGGTATCGGAAAGGTTACAGCTGAAAAGCTCAAGGACGCAGGCGTTTCAACTGTAGATGAGCTTGGTGAAGTAAACGCAATAGAACTTTCAAAAAGCACCAGCATACCTGTCGGGAAGATCATGAAGTGGCAGGAAGCTGTTGCATAAATAAACAATAGAAGGGATACAAATGAAACTGGGATTCAAAGGCGGTTGTAAGGAAGTTGGACGTTCTGCACTCTTGGTCAACGATGAGATACTGGTCGATTACGGGATCAAACCGGGAGAGACACCACTCTATCCTGTGAGCGAAGTCCATCCTAAAGCAGTCTTTGTTTCACACGGCCATCTGGACCACTGTGGTGCTGTTGCAAACCTCATGGACATGAAACCTGATGTGTTCATGACACCACCAACAGCAGATCTTGCACATGTACTCGCAAAGGACACACTTGCAATAGCAGAAAGAGAAGGGAGGTCCGTGCCTTATAGCGGCTGGGAACTCCAGCAGATGACAATGAATACCAACAAGGTGGACACCGGTATAGAATTCCATGCTCACGGTTACACCGCACAGTTCTATAATGCAGGTCACATACCCGGCTCATCCGCGATCTATCTTGAAAAGGATGGAAAAAGCATTGTTTACACCGGCGATATCAACACCCTTGACACAAGACTTGTACCTGCAGCAGATGAACTGCCAAAAGCAAATGCCCTCATAACAGAAAGCACATATTTCAATGAAGATCACCCTTCCAGAAAGGAAACTGAAAGGGAATTCATCGATTCATTGAAGGATACACTGGACATGGGAGGCAATGTCCTGATCCCTGCTTTCGCCATCGGAAGAACACAGGAAATACTCATGTTCCTCAGTGACCATGGCATCCCCTGCTATGTGGATGGAATGGGAGTCGGGATCTACAAACTCCTGATGAACCATCCTGATTACCTGAAGAACCCGGCACACCTGAAACATGCATTTGATAATGCAACATTTGTCAAAGGCAGAAAAAGATCAAAAGTTCCACTCCATGGATCCGTGATCGTGACAACTGCCGGTATGCTAAACGGTGGACCTGTACTTTACTATATCAACCAGCTCTACAAAGACGCGAAGTCCAAGATCATGCTTACAGGCTACCAGGTAGAAGGCACCAATGGAAGGATGATGCTTGATACCGGGATCATCGATAACGATGGAGTTATCCAGCAGGTCCGCATGAAGGTCGAAAAGTATGATTTCTCATCCCACTGTGGCGACCGTGAGTTAAAACAGCTTGTGAAAGAGTTCTGTGACAAAGGCGGAGAGAAGGTCTTCACCATGCACGGAGAGAACGCTGAAGATTTCGCTACATGGGTAAATGAAGAGATCGGTGTAGAAGGATATGCTCCTGCCAACGGTGAAGACGTTATGATCTGAGTTTACATATCAGGTAGTTATCCTGTTGTAAAGCATCGGAAGCCTTTCCGGCAGTGAAGCCGCATTATCGATTATAGTGTACCCTACATCTGAGAAGATGGAATCCAGATACTCTTCTGCTTCACTGTCAACGGTAATACAGAAGAAGTGCATCCCAAGTGCATTGCCCTCCTGTATTGCAACCCTTGTGTCCTCAATGGCCATCTGCCCTTCGTATTTGCCGTCAGCAAAACCAAGATCGTAAGGATCACCATCTGAAAGCAGGACAAGAAGCTTTACCCTAGCATCGATGTCCTTAAGCTTTGAAATAGAATGACGGATCGCAGCACCTAGCCTTGTGTTCATTGCAGGTTCCAGAGCGCTTATCTTGCATTCCGCATCCTCTGAGAAGTGCTCGTTGAAATCCTTTATCGTATAGAATTCAACATCGGACCTGGTATTACCGGAAAAGGCTGCTATTGCATACTTATCTCCTATGCTCTCAAGGGCCTGGGTCATTATTATAAGCGAATCTTTTTCCACATCAAGTATCCGACGACCATTTCCCAGTTTCTTCCTCGTTGATGCGCTCATGTCCAGAAGGAAAAGAGTAGCAACATCCCTCTCCCGCTTGTCCCTCCTAATGTATAAACGGTCCGTTGGATTGATACCGCACTTCCTGTCAGTAAAAGCCTCGATCAAAGCATCAAGATCAAAATCATCCCCATCCAGTTGCCTGCGTAATTTGCGGAATGATTCCGGTTTCATCATCTTGAAGATACGATTGATCAGAGTGATCTCACGTGCATAATGCTCTCTGGCCTCAAGGTAAAATTCATTGTCACTTCCTGAAGGGGATACTTCATAGACAGTGCACCAGTCGTTCTTATAATCCTGCATCCGGGAATCCCATTCATCATAACTATAACTACCAAGCACTTCCCAGTTCTTCGAATTTGCATATTCCGGCCCTTTGCCCGGTCTGCCCTCTATGAACTCTTCGTCATCCGGAAGGACTGTCTGCGGGATAAAAGATTCCATTACCTGCTCCGAAAACTCTTCACTACGAGATTGAGTGAGAGAGGACGCACCAACACCCATTCCACGATAATCAAAATTCCTTATAGGTTCATATTCCAGTAATTCCAGAGGACCAAAACGATTGGCAAGCACACCATAGATCTTAATTGATACTTCAAGTGAATCAAGTGTGGATGAATCAGGTTTGAAAACGTTATTTACAAGTATTTCATGAGAAAGATCCACAATTTCCTTGAGATCGCTCTCAATTTCAAACGATGGTTCGATACCTACAGAGTAAAGCAAAAGAGCTTCAATGAACTTTTCAATACCAAATGTATCTGGAGCTCTGTTCTGTGACATCTGCATCCTGACCTTTTCAAATTCCCGGCGCAATCCCCTGTAAAGGGATGTTGTCATGTACTCCACTCTTGCATCTTCTATAATTCCCATTATGTCAGCAGCAATGAATGGAGCTGGAAATTTTCCGATGACAGATGCAACTCTGGGAGGAACTACGCCGGAATTCCCCCCTACACATTCAGGAAACTCGCAAGGGTCCACACCCATCTTTTCGAACAGTGGAAAAATGTCTTCCAGCTCAAAAACCGAAGTTCCAAACTGGATGTGTCCCACTTCATGCATTAAACTCAACTTATAGATAGTGAAGTTCTCCTCAAAATCACCATACCCTTTAATCGTTGGTTCCAGATAGATCGTCCTGCCGGATACTATCGGATTGGGGTACTTGCTGAACTCTCCTGACAGGAAGCTCTTTGAACGTATTGTAAAATTTATCCCTGAGATTCCCACTGAGTAATACTTAAGGATCCTTGAAACACGCTTAAGTGCCACACCACTCATCAGTTTTTCAGCAAACTCCGTTGCATTCTTTGATCTCAGCGAGAAATAAGACCTGCCTCCACCACGATCTCCTTCAAAAACGGAAAGACCGTTCCGTGCCCACTCATCGAGCTCTGTAACATCAAGGTCCTTTAACAATGCAGGGGAATTCCTGAAAAAACTGAATGCCATTTCTCTGTCAATTTCAAAGACATCAAGACCTGTATGCACCCATCTTTCGATCTCCCTGGGATGTATATTGAGCAGTACATCTGACAGGATAGAGAAATAGATACCTGCAAGCATTCCGTTATTTTCTGCCAGAAGCTTTGCATTGTTGAATAATGTCGGATAGTATTTCCGATCGGTGTTCTTTAATACAGAAAGAGAACTGTGGAAATAGTCCGAGCCATAAAATGTCGATATCTGTGAAATGCTCTTCCCTATAGAGACCCACTCATCGAACTCCTCTTTTTCCAGATGAATTAGCATCTCAGGTGCATTCTCAAAAAAGCTCTCAACACACCTCCAACAGATAGTAGTTAATTGCACACCAATATCGATGAGATGTATTGTCTCTTCCTTGTCAGACCTTAGGAGATCTTTACCCAAACCCCTGAAAACCGCTTCATAGAAAGTTCTCGCAGCTTCAGGTTCAGCATGTGAAAAGAGTACTTTGCCCATTTCCACATATTCCGCAAGATCATCAATGTCGATCCTGCCAATGAACTTTGGAGTTATCTTCAGGAATAAGCTGGCAACATCACCGTTTTCAACAGCAAGTTCTCCTCCAAGATATGTCCATTTATCAAACTCGCTTTTGCTGAGTACAGCTAATGCAAGAGGTGCACTGGTAAAGAATGTAAGGAACAGCTGAAGATCAATATTCCTGAATTCCTTTGATGAAAGCAAAAGCAATTTTCTCTGGTGCTTTGGGAGAGCAGGAAGAACATTTACAGTCCCCTCAATAAGCTCGATAGCAACTCTCCATTTCCTCCCGGCAATATCCTGCACCATCGGATACCAGATGTCTAAAAGCTCCTGATCCATCAAAGACACAAGCTTTTTGATATTTTCCAGAAATACCTTCCCGACACTGGAATTCAAAGAATTAAGCTCTGTGGCCAGTTTGATCCATTCGCTGAAAGCGGTAGAACTGATATCAAGGAAAACAGGAAATGTGTCCAAGAAGTAGACATTTTCAAGGTCCTTATCCTTGTAAAGTGAAGCTTTCCAGATAGAGAACCATTCTACAAACCGGGATGGTTGTTTTCTGAAAAGTGTAAGCCATTGCAGAGGCATTTTTTCAAATTCAGCAGAGATTTCAGAGATTTCAACTTCTGACAGGTCCTCGAGCAGACCTGCTGAATCCAAGATATTAATTACATCATTAAGATGAACGACCTCCCCTTCATCCTGCGACAATTACCTTCACTCCATGATAGCTGATATGATCTCATCTATGCTTTTCTGGAGATCAGCATCATCGGTGATAGGCTTGACCATAGCGACCCTACATGCTTCCCTTGGTTCTACCCCGGACCTGATAAGCATGCCTGCATATATGAGAAGACGGGTGCTTACTCCTTCCTCAAGACCATGTTGCTTGAAATTACGTATGCGGTGTCCAATATCCACAAGTGTTCGGGCAGTTTCCTCATCCACGCCACTTTCATGAGCAACTATATCGGTTTCCAGTTCAACCGGTGGGTAGTCAAAGTCGATGGAAACAAATCTCTGCCTTGTGCTCTGCTTCAGGTCCTTCAGCACACTCTGATATCCCGGATTGTAAGAGATGGTAAGCATGAACTCAGGTGGTGCCTGGAGCACAATACCCATTTTCTCAACAGGCATAATACGCCTGTCATCTGTAAGCGGATGAATTACTACTCTCGTATCCATCCTTGCTTCCACGAACTCATCAAGGTAGCAGATAGCACCGTTCTTCAAAGCAGCTGTTAAGGGACCATCGTTCCATTCGGTTCCTTCACCTTTTATCAGGAACCTGCCAATAAGATCGTTAGCTGTCAAGTCCTCATGACAGGAGATCGTAATAAGAGGACGCCCCAGATGGTAGGCCATATATTCGATAAAACGTGTTTTCCCGCAACCGGTTGGTCCTTTGAGACTGACAGGCAGTTTATTTTCATAAGCAGCCCTGAAGATCTCGACCTCATTTCCGACAGGAACGTAGTATGGTTCTTCTTTGATAACACATTCTTCAACACGCTGCTGGGAACAGATAATATTGGTCATTGGGATCACTCTTTAACTTTTTGATATAATTTTAGTATTTAAAGTTGATAACGTTTTGCAGACGAAAGAGGTGGATCGAAAACAAAATGAGATAAAGTAAATTTTGAGTGATATCATTGAAACTTAGATGAAAATGGTATTAATTAAATCAAATAAAATAGTGAAAAGCAAAAAGAAGAAATTAAAAAAGATAATTCCTTTTGCTGAACAAGTCTGCTTAATATCAGATACACCAAATAGACCGATCAATTAATCAATCATATATGGGATAAACATTGGAAGTCCAATTATTTCATCGGTATCCTGATAAATGCCTGTCCTGAACTTGAATAGAACCCATCACATTCTTCTTCGTACATCATCTGCCCAGACTCTTCTTCCTGTTGTCCTGATTCTGAATCTCTCAAAGTTTTCCCCTCTTGTATCAGGCTTAATTGCCTGCATTTATGGGATGTATTAACATTCCCATAATAATTATGAGGAATAATTATATAAATAGATTTTGTATAAATTTCGGAAAAAACAGTATCTAAAAGAAACATCAAAAATAACTTAATTGTACCGATTTTAGAAATCCGAAATAAAAAGACAAAATGTAACGATATATCAACAAATATTCAGTTCATCTATATCATCAAAAGTGTTGATGTTGATAAATGTCTTTAACTGCGGATCTACCTCACGAATATTCTCCATTTCAACACCCACAACATCATCCAGTTCAAAGACAGGTGCAAGTATGAACCTCTTCCCTGAGCTTATCGACCTTTCGATCAAAGGTAACATCGGCTCAACACGATAGACCCCACACAATGGCTCCATGGAACCATCCGGACGCAAAGGTACCGCTGCATCATGCCCTTCTGCACACTGGAACATGAACTCAACAACTTTCGGATCAATAAAAGGCATGTCACATGCAGTCACAAAGATATATTCACCCTTTGTCGCTTTGAAGCCTTCAAGAATTCCTGCCAGGGGTCCTATGTCAGAATAGCTGTCAAGGACCATCTTTTTTCCACAGGCATGAGCCT
Organism: Methanococcoides sp. NM1; assembly: GCF_900774285.1. Classification (NCBI taxonomy): domain Archaea; kingdom Methanobacteriati; phylum Methanobacteriota; class Methanomicrobia; order Methanosarcinales; family Methanosarcinaceae; genus Methanococcoides; species Methanococcoides sp. NM1. The sequence continues at coordinate 29,632 of NZ_CAAGTW010000002.1, read as the reverse complement.
TAAACTCTTTTTCCTGTCCTTCATCCCTGACAGATACCAGTACTTCATCAACTATATCGTCGAGTATATTGATCGTTCTTTCCAGTACGGACTTCCCTTCACAATTCATCAGGGCCTTTTCCACATTTCCAAGACGCCTTCCACGCCCGCCTGCAAGGATCAATGCTGATAGTGTCATCTTAAATTGTAATTGAGAACGATAATACAAAAAGATGTGTATAGCTTTACACAGAAATTATTAAGTCTGGAAATAACATAAATATGTTCATGAAACTGAATCCTGAATCCGAAACTATTGAGATGCTTGCAAAGACAATACTTGTTGCAGCAAGGACAGCGCCTAAAGCAAAAGGAAAGGACGATATTGTAACAGCATTACTGGAAACGGAAGATGTCGAGGTCCTTGCTTCTGCCATGGAAGAAATGCCAGACAGGAAAGGAGAAGGATTTGCATTCTTCAAACGTGATGCGCAGAATGTACGCAATGCAGATGCAGTATTACTTATCGGTTTCAAGACCGAAAGTGTCGTAGGTCTCAACTGTGGAGCCTGTGGTTTTGAAAGCTGCAAGGATATGCTCCAGCATTCAAAGGTAAATGTTGATTTTACAGGTCCGCACTGTTCTTTCAAGTACATCGACATGGGTATTGCACTGGGAAGTGCTGCTGCAAAGGCAAAGGACCTCTGTATTGACAACAGGGTAATGTACTCGGTGGGTGCCGGAGCATTGTCAGCCGGACTTCTGGATGCTGACATCGCGTGTGGAATGCCCCTCAGCATTAAGGGCAAGAACCTGTTCTTTGACAGGAAATAAGAATTCCAGAACCAAATAAAAAGATGAAAACTTCAAGGTAAAGCAACAAGAGAGAATCACAGCCGGTCAGGTAAGACCCCTGCGCCTCTCACTTCGATATTCATCCACAAGATGCTTCAATTTCTTTTCTTTTTCTTCCTGACGCTTTATCTCAGCTTCTTTCTCCCACCCATCCAGGGCTTCCTGAAGATGGGCAGGGTCCACCACTGCAAAATCGTCAACTCTCTGTATCCTGACATTTTTGAGCAAAGGTAGATTTGCCCTGAAGAAAACATCTTCTGCAGCATAGGTCACATCCGAGGAAGTGATCACAGCACGAACACCCAGTTCAACTACCATTGAAGCTGTCACTGTACTGCCACCGCTTGCATCCTGAAGGAAGATAACATCCCCTTTCTTGATGCCAAGATGGTCCTTTGTTTCTAAAATAGCCTCACGGGTAAAGGACAGAAGAATCTTTACAGGGATCCCCTCACCCTTGATCTCCATCTTTCTTATCTGCTTCAATTTCTTGATGTTGGAATGGGCCTTTTTTAATGACTTTTTAGACCTGCGCAGGTCTTTCTTCAGAACTGAGATCTTATGTTCACGTATCTCGATCTCCTTGTCCTTACGAATCTGAAGATGATTAGCTTCCCTCATCTTCTCCAGTTTAAGTTCAAGTTTTGAGATACGCTTATCCTTTGACTTCAACTCCTTCTTAAGTTCCTGGAGATAATCCCGGAGATTGCTGATCTGAGTATCTTTTAACTTAAGTTTCTCTGAAATTTTCCTGTCCCTTTCTTTAGTATCTTCATCAGGAGTTTCCAATACCTTCACAGGTTTCTTCTCGGGAACCGGCACCCCGGAAACTTTCTCGATAGCTTCACCTATGGAAGCACCCTGGATCACATACAGTTTTATCTTATCCATGTCCAGATGCGGAGGTGCTTTCTTCTCAACACGCGAGAACATGTTCTTGTAATTACGGTAAGCATAAAGAGCCGCAGCAAGAGAGTCACGTTCATGGTCATTGGAATAGCCATAGGGCCTCCCAAGGGCGATCTTCTCCTCAGAGGAAATTTCCGTTGAAGGCGTACTTATCACAGCATTGAAACTGCGCCGGATCCGCTCCACAGAACCCGGAGTTGGTGTGACATCCGTAGCAATGACCGCCGGTTTCCCATATTCCGCAATAAGCTTGACAACTTCATCATGGGAAATGCCACGAACACTTTTCAAGAGCAGAAGCTCAGCATCGAACGAGAGTATAGCTATTCCTACCGTGGTGCCGGGGTCGATACCCACAATAGTAGGGCGCCTTTTGACCCTGGTCAAAGGAGTATACTGGATCTTATCACGCACCACGTTGCTTACACGGATCTGGGCATCCGCAGTGGAACCGGAACCAACCGGAACCTGATTCCTCTTTGCATATACCGTGAACTCAGCACGCACATAACCTCCGAATCCACTGGATATCCTGCTTGTATACGTATATCCGTGTTCTTTTGAAGCTTTCTTCAATATCGCCTCAACCTCGCGACTCCTTTCCCTCACAGCCCCATGAACCTTACGACGATATCTGTTCTGGCTCCAGCCTCCACGTCCGAGCGACCTGGCACGACTTACCTTGATCTTCGTGATATCTTCAAAAAGGGATACTTCAGAGCCAACCCCCATACTTGCAAGACGCGCACATGTTTCTGCCTCCTCGTTGGGATTAAACTGGTTGAAGGATAGTCCATTTTCCTTTGCAAGATGTAAAAGGGATTTCTTATGCAGGCCCCCTGTAACCTGTACAAGCCGGACACCTTCAGGAAGCTTCTCAAGAAAACGCACAAGCTCCTTCTTGCTAGGAGCCAGTTCAAAAATGTTGTCCACTGCGATATATTCAGGATGGTCTTCGCGAACCATCTTCAATATACGCGGAAGGCGCACCATTTTATGATGGGTTACCTCCCCCACTTTCAGCACAGCAACTGCATACCTTGGTAACTCCCTGGCCCTGGAGGAGCCTTTTGCGATGTCTATGCCGAATATTACCCCACTTTCCATAAACATAACAATTAAAATTGGGAGACTATAGCATATAACTATAGCATATAGATCATTCTTCTTTTATAGAACGCAAGACCTCACCCAGATCCTCCCCAAGATTGTACTTCCGCCTGAAGTGTGTCAACACGTTGGACACATCCCTCTCAAGCAACTCATCCGCATGCGGATGGTCCACTGTAACATACTGAGGCCAGTCTATGAACTCCACGCCTTCATCACTTACGAAGATATTGTACTCACTAAGATCGGAATGTATTATTCCAAGGGAATAAACGACTTTTATCTGTGAAAGGATCTCATTGAGAACCCATTCCGGTTCAAGAAGTCTGGTCTTTACAAGGATGCTTCCCTTTGCAGGAGCCATGACAATTGCATGCCTGTTGTGATCAAGCGGTTTAGGTATTGAAACCTTGTCATATAATGTCTGCATGATATCATACTCCCTTTTGGCAGCAAGCCTGGCTGCATATATCCAGGAGAAGTGTTCACGGTCAACAAGGTGGTCACGCACTCTTTTTACGCGTTTGAAGCTTGTCCTTCCTTCCCTGTGGAACTTGATGATAACAGGTATAGGGTCTGCAATGGCAAGCTCGGGTTCCCTGATAGCTTCATGGACCACTGATTCCTTGCCAACACCGATCTCATCACCTATGGCACTGACACTACCCCTTTTGACAAATGTGTTCAATGCAAGTGCATCATAGCCGTCAAAATAGATCTGATAGCCCTCATAGGGAGTTTTCGTACCCACTACCATGTTGGATCTGAAAAGCCTGAGAAGCTTGAACTCAAGTTTATCGAAAGAAAGTTTGGTATATTTACGGATCTCTTCGAGGGGGACCCATTCAAAATTTTTCATCCCGATCTCAATACCGGTCAGAATTCGGAGGTCTTTGCTATCCAGCTTCCTGAAGACCTTGAGTACATCGTCTATCATCGGCAGTAATTGTCCTGAATATTAAAGAGCTTTTTGTTGCCAGATCAAAAATGAGAAGAAAAGGACCTTATGCCATCATGATATACGCTTTTTCGCCTCTTCCACCTCATCGATGATGCCAGGGTATTCACGGAAGACAGAAAGGATATCAAGAGCTGCCACCAGGTCCACGAGACCAAGAGCACCTAAAACTTCACCTTCATTTGACCTGATCGGGACCACGACCACAGCTTTACCCTTATAGACACCTTCCATAGGAACTTTCCTGATGATCGTATTCTTTTCCAGTACCTCTTCAAGAACAGGACCAGTATAATCATCATCGATTATCTGACCTTTCTCCATTCGGAGCCCATGGAAGCTTTTGCTTCGGATAGTAGTAGGGATCCCCAGAAGCGAATGAACCGCTTCCGCAATTGGTTTAAGGTCTTCTGAAGTTGAATCCTGACAAATCTTCAAACACATCATTTATTACATCCCACCTGAAATTAAAAGATTAAGTTATTAGTTTTTAACGTATTTCTAAAGGGTAAGACCACAGAAATATCTATTTATTCACCCTTGTGGTTCATATTGGATACATACTCATAAGCACCGAATGCCGCAATCGCACCATCGCTGGCAGCAGTGATCACCTGACGCAGGATAGCTGTCCTGCAATCTCCAACTGCAAATATACCATCCACTGATGTAGCCATTTTCTCATCTGTCACAATGAATCCGTAATCGTCTTTTTCAACATCAGTAAATTCAGTGTTAGGCTCAACACCCACATAGATGAAGACACCATCAATGGGACTTATCCATACTTCATCGGAAACGGTATTTTGAAGTACAGCCTCCCTGACAACGGAATCACCGATGATCTCCTCAAGGACCGTGTCCCATGAGAATTCTATATTCGGCTTCGCAAAGGCCCTGTCCTGGAGTACCTGTGATGCCCGAAGCTCATCCCTGCGATGTACTACACAGACAGAAGCAGCAATATCTGAAAGGATCAAGGCATCAGTAATTGCAGACTCGCCTCCACCCACAACGAGTACATTGCGACCTTTGAAGAAAGGACCGTCACAGGTAGCACAATATGAAACACCTTTTCCACGGAACTCTTCCTCCCCGGGAACTCCGAGATGTCGCGGGTTTGCACCAGTGGCAATTATAACACTGAGCGTCTCCAGATCTCCGGAATCCGTACTGACGATCTTACGATCACCCTCTGATCGGATTCCAAGAATTTCCCTGCTCTCAACTACCACACCGGCTGCTTTTGCATGTTCGGAGAACTTATCCATCAGGTCCATACCACTTATAGAAGGAAAACCCGGATAGTTCTCTACTTCACCAGTGGTCGATATCTGACCACTGACAAATCCTTTCTCAAGAACGAGTGTGTTCAACCCGTAACGAACCGCATATATTCCGGCAGACAGACCTCCCGGACCGCCACCTACAATGATTAGATCATAAACCACTTGAACTACCCCATCAGGATATTTTCAAAAGCGCTTCTTCCCTGCCAGGGACGCCTATAAAAGCGACCTCACCATCGATTATAGTTGTTGGAACAGACATGATCGAATACTTTCCCGAGAGTGCTTCGCCCTCCGGAGTATCAATATCTATATCCTCATAATCAAAGTCATGTTCAGATCTGAGATCGTTCCATAACTTTTTAGCAGCAGGACAAACGTGACACCACGAAGCATGAACAAGAGTTACTTTTACCATAAACAACCTCCCCTAGTTTGTTAACAACAGAATATAATATGTAACTCATCTTTTAAAAATACACACTAAAAAGTGAAAAATGAAAAGGTTTACAAACCCTTTCCATCTTTACTGAACATTAAGCCAGATCGGGTCAAGCTGTCCGGAATATCGGGCACCAGCGTATTCGAAAACGACCATTGGCTCTTCCATGGCCACCCAACCAGGAATCGAAGGCGTGACATTCCATGTCTTCTTGACAGTCTCACCCGGACCAATGCTGCCAAATGCTAATGCAGGCTTCTTCACTTTAACAGTTCCCGGGAAATTGGCAATGATCGTTAAGTTATCATATGGCTGCTGCGAGAAGTTCTTGACCCACACATCAACTACTGCCTTCGAGCCTGCAGAATACTGGGGAGCCGGTGCGAACTTAATGAACTGTGCAAGTGCTTCCTTTTCCACCGGGACAGCAGTAGATATATCCAGCACAGGAGTACCGGAACCTCCCTTCGACTTGTCCTTTTTGTTCAGGTATAACCCCAGAACCAACACAGCAATTGTTACTCCTGAAATAAGAGGAATATTATTAACAATAGGATCAAGCGGTGTAGCGGGAACTTCTACATTTTCAAGCGTCTCAGAAGCAGATATCGGCCCATCAAGATTTACTTTTGTAATGACCCAGAGGGCACCAACTTTCTGAACCCTGAAGTGTATTAGTTTTTGTTCCGTGCCAGCAGCTTTATTCTTTTCAAAACGCGTAACCTCACATACTGCAGTTGTATAACCAACATCCCTATCCACTGTAGTATCCTTCAGTTCGAACTGCTGTATGGAGCCTGTTAAAATGTCCTTGTTCTTGAATTTGATCTCCAGTGTAGCAGGTACAAGGAAATCCTTCCCTTCATAATAAGAGAATGCAGTGTCAATGTCGCCCTCATTGAACGAGGTCAGAAATGAAGTGACAGTTTCGTTTACCGCTTCATCAGAACCTGAACCCAGACATCCGCTACAGGCAACAAGTAATAGGACCATGCACATCAATGCACAGAAAAACGTTTTTTCCAACAATACCACCATATGAAAATAACTCCTTGTATAAGCTATGCATTTATTAATATGCATACAACTATATACAATTTTCATCACGTTATTTTTTTAGCTTACTGACTTAAAGCTAATATAAAGAACAAGTATAAATTAATAGCCACAAAAGAATGTAAATTTCTAATTAAATCTCTTAAAAATAAAAAAGAATAAGGTGAATTAATTCACCTTATGGCCAGAGGCCGATGCTTGTGTCTACACCAAAGGATGGTGCTGTGAACTCAGCACTGGTTGGTGAACCTGCTTCCGGTGTCATCAGTATGCTGAGTGTTGATCTTGGCTCAATTGTAAGACCAGTGTCATCAAGATCATTAGTTGTAGTGATATCACTGCCAACATTCTTGTTTCCTGCTGAATCTGCGGATACAGTGGAGATGTAGATTGTAACAAGATCTCCCTGGGTCATAATTGGGCTACCCTGTGAGAAAGACTCATCTTCATCCCTTATCTTCTCAACAGTAAAGAAATACTTACCGTTGTCACCATTAGCAGCAGTTGTGTTGTTTGAAAGTAACTGAACTGTGTTTTGTAAACCGGTGTTATCTGAATCGAAACCAGTCATAGCAGTAACATATGTTTTGTCGTTGCCAGCATAGACCAAATCGTTCGTATTCGTACCATCGGTCACAGTAATGACAACCTGATTAAGATCGATGTCAGAGCTACCAATGTTAAGTGCTACTTTGAGCTTAAGAAGGTCAACGGTGTCAGCTAAACCATCAGTGTCATTAGACCTTACACCTTCAATGCTCTTGAGCATCATGTTGGATGATACTTCCTGAGCAGCTTGTTTACCAGTTGACTGTGCTCTTTCCTGAAGAACACCGGAGGTCTGGATCAATACCGCGGCAGCTACAGCAGCTACCAATACCATTGCGATGAAGATAATAAGGGTGCCTATACCTACCTGTGCACGCTCATCTTTTTTCATCAGATATCTGTTTGCTTTCATTTATTCATCTCCTCATAGGTTAAATTAGATCATTGGAATTTTATCTTATCATGTATTTTTCGTTCACGTTCAGAGTCGGGATCATAAACGTTGAAAACGTCTGGGATCCTTTTTCCGGGGTCATCTGAATATCCACAGTTGTCCTTGAATTAAGGGTCAAACCGGAATCTTTCAGACTTGTGCCGGGTTCTGTAGCGTTGAAATCTCCGAGGTATGTGTAATTCACTGCATCAGAACTGGCAGTTCCGATATAGATGATAGCAATATCTCCTGAGTTCAGTACAGGTGTCGAGGCAGCTAAGGAATTGTCCTCATCCCTCATTCTTTCGACTGTGAAGAAGGAGGCGATGTTTGGTCCTGCAACCTCGTGAGTGTTATTCAGCAGTTCTGAAAGGTCACCGGTTTTAACATCGCCTGTAAAACCATCCATTTCGCTGCCGTATAACATAGTATTACTTCCATAGACCAGATCATTTGTCACCTGACCATCTGAAATCGTAATAATAAGGGTACTAAGATCAACTTCAGTAGTGCCAACATTCAAACCCATTCTTATCTTGAGCAGGTCAATGGAATCGGACATGTTCGATCCCGTGTCCTTTGCCCGGATACCTTCAATACCTATTATTTTCAGGTTGGAAGATATTTCCTCAGTTGCCTGGGTACCAGTAGCCTGTGCCTTTTGCTGAAGGACACCGGAGGTCTGGATGAGTACACCGGCAGCTACAGAAGCCACAAGGATCATGGCGAGGAAGATAATAAGGGTTCCAATACCAACCTGTCCGCAGGAATCTTTTCTCATAAACTTTCCAGATTTCATATTGGCTCTCCAAATTACGATTAATGGGTTGGTATCAGGTACTCAATAACATATGTGTTCAAGTTTAAACATGAACAAACAATGCTATATAGTACAGGAAGATATTATTATCATAATGAGTATGAGACATCTATTATAAATACTCTCCGGTTTGAAATTTCAAACAAAGAACATGCTCAAAACAAACAAATTGAATATTTTTATATCAAAAAGTCATTGTTTATTTAAGAAAGGGGAATAGGATGAGTGCAGGACTGCTTCTAAACATAATGATCTGCTTTGCTATCGCAATTGTCTCTTTTACATTTGCTGCAGTGATCACAAAAAACAAGCCATTATGGAACAATAAAACAAAACCATCACTCCGAGCATTGATAGCCCTGTGGACACTTGTAGCAATAACATATTTTTTCACAGCATTGCGTATGATAGCTGCTTACGCACATAATGTAGAACTTGACATGTCTGTGTATTATTTAGCAGCAATACCCTTCGCATTTATTTCTGTACCATTGGTATATACTTTAATGTATATTCTTACAGGAAGCAAGCAGACAAGCGGATTTACCGGACTGGCTTTCTCTACTTTCGGATTAGCATACCTGATGCTCCTGTTCAGCCAGGGAGTAATGGAACCACGGGTCTCATACTGGTCATCCCTCATCACAGTAAATAGCGATATTGCGATCAATATATACCTTGCAGGATTGTTCATACTACCGACTGCCATGATATTGGGGATCATGACATTGATATTCCTCAGGAAGGTTTCAAAAAAGCAACTTTATCATACAACATTATTACTTGTATCGATATCATTTGTAATCGATTTCATGCTCATAGATATGATCACGAACATCGATGTTATGCAACTTGTTGCAAGGATATTCGTCCTGATCGGAACGATCTTAGCATATCTTTCCTATTTCCCCCCACTTACACTGCAAGAAAGACTTGGGATCGAAGAAAAGCACTACGAACCCTACGATGAAATGGACGAGTTTGATCCTGAGGTAGATGTAAATGCCTGATAAGATCAATTTGGATTTTGAGAAAGAGGTTGCTGGGTTTTATCAGTCACTTGGTGTCAACCAGGGACCAGGAGACATTCAATATCGTATTATCCTGCTGGTACTGAAGAAGAATGAGGGGAAGATCACAGAATTTGCGGAGATCAGAAAATATACTGACAAGGTTGCCGATCGCGGAAGCATTGGGAGCAAGATGAAAACTGTTTTCCAGTTTGAAGGCCTTGCTGAAAAAGTACAGCGTGGTGGGTACGTCATTACAGACAAAGGACTTATAGCTGCAAACTTTTTAAAGGAAACTTCGGTGTTCTACAAAAGGACAAAGAAGATGCAGACAATGCTTGAACGTCTTCCATAATCCGCAAAACGTATATACCATTAAATGTATGTACATCATTGAGCATTGTTGTACATAAGTGGTTATTATGCATTCTGCAATACATGAAATTATCAATTCAACTGAAAATAGGGTCAAAGAACTCTATAAGATCAAGAATAATGAAACCCCACTGGAAAGTTTCACTCCCAATACGCAAAAGATAATCGACTCGATATTATCAAAAAAACAGAAAGGAAAAGCTCCCATCATTTCCGAGGTAAAGCCAGCATCCCCTTCTATGAAAATAAGAGAGATAGATCCGACAGAAGCAAAAAGAATAGCCACAGAAATGGAAAAGGCCGGTGCTGTCGCGATCTCTGTTCTAACTGAACCTGAATTTTTTGAGGGATCCATCGACAACCTGATGGCAGTAAGGGAAGAGGTATCATTGCCTGTTCTGAGAAAGGACTTTATAATTGATAAGGCCCAGTTCGATGAGGTTAAAAGTGACCTGATCCTGCTTATCGCAGGACTTCTAAATGAGAAGCTTGAAGAATTCATTCAGCATGCGCGTTCAAAGGGATTTGAACCCCTGGTAGAGGTACATAACAAGGAGGAACTGCTCAATGCGCTTGATACCTCAGCAAGGATCATTGGAATTAACAACAGGAACCTTACAACAATGCAAGTGGACATTGCAACCACAGAAGAACTTATACCGATCATAAAGGAACACGATCGCATAAGCGATACTGAACATCTCATCATAAGTGAGAGCGGAGTCCATGATGCAGATGATGTGAGAAGGATGATTTCAGCTGGTGCCGATGCGATACTCATTGGAACAACCATCGTGAAAAATGACGATATTTACAACAAAACGAAAGAGCTTGTTGATGCTCTTGAATAAAATACAATTGACAATAAGGAGGAAATGATATGAGTGGACCAAAGTATGGCAAGTATGGAGGACAATTTGTCCCTGAGATACTTATGCCTGCACTTGAGGAGCTTGAGGAAGGATATGAAAGATACAAGAACGATCCCGAATTCCTGAAGGAACTGGATTATTACCTCAAGGACTTTGCCGGGCGTGAGACTCCGTTATATCATGCAAAGAACATGAGCAAGAGGTACGGTGTTAAGATCTACCTGAAAAGAGAGGATCTCGTACATGGTGGTGCGCACAAGCTGAACAATACCATCGGTCAGGCATTGCTTGCAAAATACATGGGAAAAACAAGACTTGTAGCTGAGACCGGTGCAGGCCAGCATGGAACTGCAACGGCCATGGCAGGCACGAACATGGGATTCCAGACCCACGTTTACATGGGAGCAAAAGATACCATCCGGCAGCGAATGAATGTTTATCGCATGGAGCTTATGGGAGCTGAGGTACACCCTGTCGAATCCGGTTCAAAGACGCTCAAAGATGCAATCAATGAAGCTTTACGGGACTGGGTCTCAAATGTAGAGGACACACACTACCTGATAGGTTCTGTAGTGGGACCCCACCCATACCCAATGATGGTCAGGGATTTCCAGAGTGTGATAGGAAAGGAGGTCAAACAGCAGATAATGGAAAAGGAAGGTCGTTACCCCGATTCCATTGTAGCCTGCACAGGGGGCGGCAGTAATGCCATGGGAATCTTCCATTCATTTATTGAGGAAAAGGATGTGAAGCTCGTTGCTGTCGAAGCCGGAGGTAGCGGCATGAAATATACAAAAGGAGCCGCACTGCACTCTGCTTCACTGTCCGTGGGAGAGGAAGGAGTTCTTCAGGGAGCTTGTACACGCATCCTGCAGGACAAGCATGGACAGATCCTGGAATCAAGTTCTGTTTCTGCCGGATTGGACTATTCCGGAGTTGGACCGGAGCTGGCACATCTTTCAGATATCGGCAGACTTACGCCACGTGTGGCAAATGATGATATGGCACTCAAAGCATTCCACGAACTAAGCCTTATGGAAGGCATTATCCCGGCACTGGAATCCTCACACGCGGTTGCTCATGTCATGGAAGCAGCAGAATCAGGAGAGCTTGGTGAACTTGTGGTGATCAACCTTTCAGGAAGAGGAGACAAAGACCTTGAAGCCGTTCGAAAGATCGACAGGGGTGAGTGAAATGAAATTATCTACAAAGTTCAATGAGCTTAGTTCCAGGCATGAAGCTGCGTTACTGGCATATGTTTGCGCAGGTGATCCAAATATTGAGGCAACACCGGCGATCGTTGATGCACTTATAAAAGGCGGTGCGGATATTATCGAGCTGGGATTGCCTTTTTCAGACCCTGTTGCAGACGGACCTACAATACAGGAAGCATCCGAAAGGGCACTGGAAGCTGGAATGGACCCTGACAGGTATTTTGAGCTTGTTGCATCCCTTGATGTTGATGTCCCTCTTGTCTGCATGACATACTATAACCTGATATTCCAGCGGGGTCTTGACAAATTTGTGACCGATTGTGTAAATTTCGGCATTAGCGGACTTATAGTACCAGACCTGCCTGCAGAGGAAAGTGAAGGTCTTGCAAGATCATGTTCTACTAACGGCGTAGACCTGATATTCCTGATAGCACCTGTTACCACAGATGAGAGAATAAAGATGTTACTGGAAAAAAGTTCCGGCTTTGTCTATATTGTATCAAGACTTGGTGTTACAGGAGCACGTTCCGATGTCACAGATGCTACTTCACAGATACTTTCCAGAGTGAATACTGACATACCAAAAGCAGTCGGATTTGGAATCTCGAACGGAGAACAGGCTTCAAAAGTGGTTGCAGCAGGAGCCGATGGCGTCATTGTGGGATCTGCTTTCGTGGACATTATCGCATCCGGAGACAATGTTAACGAACGACTTGAAGAACTTGCACATGATATTAAAAGCGGGTGTAAGGTCGATCGATGAATATCAAATAAATTAAAAAAATAACATAATGTTAAGTAAAACAAAATAATGAAATAAAGAAGGTCCTTGATATCCTCAAAGATCTTTTTTGTTCAATTTATGTTGTTTGTTTGATTTTGCTCATTAAATTTTGTTCATTCGAACAATTGATCCACAAACCATTGCGGATCAAATTTTATCAGATCATCATACCCCTGACCCATTCCAAGGAACAGGATAGGTTTTCCGGTGATATATGCGATGGAGATCGCTGCGCCACCTTTTGAATCTGCATCTGTTTTTGTCAGAATGGACCCATCGATAGGGACAACAGCATTGAACTGCTCTGCACGCTCTACAGCATCATTGCCTGCAACGGCTTCATCAACGAAGATGATAAGGTCAGGAGTGCTTACACGGCAGACCTTTTCAAGCTGAGCCATGAGATTCACATTGGTGTGCATTCGGCCCGCGGTATCAGAAAGAATGACATCCACATTGTTAGCCTTTGCATGCTCTACAGCATCATAGACAACTGCTGCAGGATCGCCGCCTTCCTGATGTTTTATCAGTTTTACACCGATTCGCTCTGCATGGATAGCGATCTGGTCAATGGCTCCTGCCCTGAAAGTGTCACCTGCTGCAATGACAACAGAATATTTCATGTCTTTCAGACGTTTTGCCATCTTGGAGATAGTGGTAGTCTTGCCGGTTCCGTTGACCCCAATGAAAACTATATGAACAGGCTTTTCAGCCTTCTCGATATATTCATCCAGGTCAAAAACATTGGCAGACATCACATTGTAGATCGCAGTCCTTAGCGCCTGTTCCACAAGTTCACCGGTGTTACTTCCGATCTTTTTACGGCTGCCCACAAGTTCTACCTTGACGGCTTCGACAATGGCTTCAGCGACAGTAATCGCAATATCACTTTCAAGCAATGCAATCTCCAATTCCCAGAGGGAATCGCCGATATCATCCTCATCCAGTATGACCTCTCGTTCGAAAACAAGGGCTTTTGCCTTTTGGGCAAAGCCTATCTTCTGCTTGAATGATGGTTTTGCTTCAGGCTGGGCTGCAGGAGTAATTGAAGCTTCAGGAGTGGAAGTTTGTTCCTCCGGAATGACGGACTCTTCGATCGGTTCGGCAACCAATTCTTCAGCTGGCACCTCAACAGATTCTATCACTGGCTCTTCAAGATCAACTGCTTTCTCATCGATCGTCTTTCCGATCGATTGTTTGAAATTACTGAGTTTATCCTTGAGTTTATTGAACACGCAAACTCATCCTTAAAATAATAAAAATAAAAAGAGTATCAGAACTTCATGAACAGGATCACTGCGGACTTCTGTTACCAGCCATAGATTCAATGGACTGGATACGCTGTCCGACCTGAGCAATTGATCCATTCAAGCGTTCAACTACCTTACTTAGCTCTTCTTTGCGCTGATTAAGGAGTTCCTTTGCTTCAGCAGGGGATTTCTCCACGCTTATACCTGCACCAACACTTACAACGACCTTCTCGACGTTAGCGACATTTGCATGTACGAAAGTCCCGCCTCCAAGAGGAAGCATCGTGTTGATACTGCCGGAAACAGCCTCAAGTTCCTCGAGAGTTCCTATAGCACGTGTGCACTCTTCGATGGACATTTGAACCATTCCCATCTGCTGCTGCAGAGATTCTGCCTGATTCTGGAGCTCGCGATGCTGAACTGCGAGATTTCTCACATCCTGCTCACTTACTTCTGACATGTGCCTCACGCCTCTACGACACTATCGATCTTGATCAATGATCTGTTAATACCATGTTTACTGCCGAAAGTGGAATACGTCTTTTCACGAGCGTTCTTCTCGTTCTGGCTCTCAACGGTCTTAGTGAAATTTTCCCAAGAATGACCTGCTTTGAATGTGCCTTTGACAACATAATTCTGCATACGGAATCACCTGTTTTATAATTTTTATTTAACAATAATATGATCAATCAAAGAACAGAGCATCCTCTATCCTACCTAGCTCATGCCCTGTTGTACTGGAACCTGCCACATATCCTTTCGAGTTGGCCAGTAATCCGGAACCTACTGCCTGCGAACCATAATTTGTAGTTCCCACATCCACAGAAAGTCCGAATACTTCCTCAAGATGAGCAAATTCCTCCTGCGTCACCATTGGGTGAACCAGAAGTCCCTTGTTAGTAGCTACGCCAGACATTCCAACCGTACCGAGGCCTGCAATTGTGCCTCTGTGAACATCCACACCAAGAACCCTTGATATAACTTCTATGGATCTGTCACTGATATCCGGATGCACCAGTGCAGCCGTATCATTTGCCAATATCACGTTTCCAGTGGCAGTGAGCCTGTCTGGAAGCACTTCCACAGGGACATCAACATCTCTAAGATCGTTGACACTGGCATCCCTGGATAGTAAAAAACCATTAGAGTTGCCCCTGGAAAGGGAACCTACAACAGTACTGCCATTTACCAGTGTAGAGATAACCCTGACATCAAGCAGTTCTGCAAGCAGATCAATGGCCTTCTTAGTTGTACCAATAGGAACAACTGCCACATCCTCAGTGCATGTGGCAAAAACCCCTAAAACGGGATTGTCGTAAATGTTCACGGTTTTGATCATTATTATCCTTATACTTTTGTTGAATGTTATCCATCATCGAAAGAAGGATCAGGCAAGTTCTGCCTGAACTTCGCCATCTTCGAACTTAGCTGCACGAATGCGTATTGAGGATGGTGGTTTCTGAGAACCTTTCTCCCAAACCTTGTGGTTGATAGATGCATCGATCTTAATCTGTGAAGGTTCTGCCTTCATGTGTCTTATCAGATATTTCCTGATAAGTAAAACTGCTCTGTTGGAACGTTTCCACCTTGGTGCAAGCTTTGCTTGACGAAGTGGTATGGTATAGATCTGTTCCTTTACCGCGTCTTCTGCCATTGTCATCACCTTACTTTACATCTAAACTATTTCTTCTCCAGTGTCTTCTCTTAGGGTGGCTAACAACGTGTCTGTTAGTCTTTATGATAACCCAGGTTGGAACGCGCTGATTCTGGTTGTGCGCCTTTGCCAACCTCATTTTCTGTCCTTTTGTATTGTGGCTCACTTATCTCACCTGTGAATTGATTAATTGTAACGCCAATCTAAAAGATTTGCGTCTATAAATCGATTATCCTATAAATTATTAATCTATGTACGATAGGTTCCTGCCTTCACATAACAAATTGCTTATCAAATTGCTCATCCAAAACATCATCAGACTATCAGACACGCCTGACAACCCTTGATTGAACATGCTCCGGAAATATTTCAAGTACTTTTTCATCACCATATTGCTGCCTTATCAGTTCACGAAGCTCAGTTTCATAGTCTGCTTTTGCAATACTGTCACTTTGACCTTCTTCGATCACCAGATATCGGCTCACCAGTAAATTAACGGCACTTCTACCATACCCATGAAGAGGGCATATGTAACTTACGCCGAACCGGTCCTCTATGCTTCGAACTTCTGCATCGGTCAGTTTTGGAACACGATCATCGCGCCTGACACCATCCGCGATCAAAGAGACATCCTCTTCCTTTGCAAGTGTCTCGATCACGGTCTTGTGTATGTAATTGATAGCGTTTCTTGGATAACCATCATCTATTATGATATCCAAAGCGGATTCCAATATGCCTCTGTCAAGTTCCAGTACCCTGTGGGAATAACCCAGCTCATCTGCGGCAACCTTTGCAACTTCCCCAACCGGAAGGATCGAGAAACTGCAGGTCACAAGTTCGACATCAAAGAAGGGAGCAAGCAATATTGCCGACAATGAACTGTCTTTTCCTCCACTGAACAGTACCTGAGCTTTCATGTTCACATACGTGTGATGGTTGGTTCACGTTTTTTGGGCTGCATCTGTGAAAGAAGTAATTTAAGCTTATCATCATCGATCATTGACTGCAGGCGACCACTTTGAGCGAGCATCACAAGCTGGGATTCAAGCTGTTCAGCCAGTTCCTTGCGTGATAGTCTCAAGCGAGTTAGCCTCTCGCGCGCCTCAGGGGTCATGATCTGACGAAGGACCGCCTGGACCTGAGCATCCCTTTCAGCCTGTGCCTGTTGCTGCTGGTATGCGGCTTGGGCATCATTTTCCATTTGAGGAGCTGCCTGCTGTTGCTGCTGCATTTCAGCAAGTCTCTTTCTTCGGATAGCTTCAATATCGTCCACCATTACTTCATCACGTCCTTTCCGATTTTATTACAAATGGCCCGATAGAACCATTGTATAGCAATTGTATAGCAATTATTATGTATCTGAACAGGATGGGAGATCAACTCCCTTAACACCCATTCAGTACTTTGCAAGTTCTGGAATTGTTTCGACAAGCTCGTTCTTGACCTCAACTGCCATATTGTCAAGCAGTGACTGGCCAGCAGGAGCAATTACCCTTCCGCTCTTCAACTTGCGGACAAAGCCTGCATTTTCGAGCTGCTGAGCTACTTCCCTTGCGACAGAACCGCTTCCTTTTGCTTTCTTGGATGGGTTTGCGCCTCTCCTTTTTTTACCGCCATAGACAGACCTTAATCTCTCCACACCGATAGGACCTTCCATGTAAATGGTCCTCATAATAGCTGCACAGCGAGTGTACCACCATTCATTATCAATAGGTGGCAATTCTTTGTGAACACCTGTCTTAACGTGAGCTGCCCATACGGGAGCATTGATCTGATCGTTCTCTTTTAGTTTCTCTGCCACCTTTGCAATAATATTTGCAGCAGGAACATCATATGCTGTAGTCATCTTATCCTCCTTGGAATGAAATGTATCGATTGGATTTTTATTTGTAGTTGATTTATTCAGTAAACTTGTTACCAGCAAGTATAATTATCTATCATAATGTGTGCATGGAAATAGGGTTGTAATTTATTGATTAGTATATACGTGTTTCGGCAGTTTTCGCATATACTCCTGTACTCATGCATTGTATTATAGATAATGGAGCATTATTTCCCGAAAGTCTGCTCCCTGCCAGGTCCTACGGACACGTATTCAATGGGTACGCCCATCAATTCTTCAAGGCGCTCGACATAGTTGCGGGCAGGTTCGGGAACATCTGCATAGCTTTTGACATCTGTGAGATCGTCAGACCAGCCAGGCATCTCTTCATAAACAGGTTTGCACCTGTCAAGATCGGAAGCATCAATAGGCGGATAATCCAGCCTTTCCCCATCAAGCTCATAGGCAACACATATTTTATTAATTTCGAGGCCGGTCAGCACATCTAGTTTTGTCAATGCGACACTTGTGTAGCCGTTCAGGAAAATTGCCTTCTTCAAAAGCGGGAGATCGAACCAGCCACATCTGCGGGACCTTCCGGTAGTAGTACCGAACTCATGACCCACATCATGTAAATGTTTGCCGGCCCCATCATCAAGCTCTGTTGGAAGCGGGCCTTCTCCGACCCTTGTAATATAAGCTTTAACAATACCCAGAACCTCATCCACCTTAGTAGGACCAACACCAAGATTTGCACATGCTGAACCTGCAATTGTGCTTGAAGAGGTCACAAACTTCTGTGTACCGTGGATAACATCAAGATGAGTGCCCTGTGCACCCTCAGCCATCACGTTCTTGCCATCTTCAATACCTTTGTTCACTTCATAGGACACATCGGTAACATAAGGAGCCAACCTCTGACCAAGCTTCACGTACTTATCAATAAGTTCCTTATCGGTGACAATTGAAGGATCCCCGCCAAGTTCCCTGATAGCTGCCTCTTTAGAAGGAGCCATCTCCGAAAGTCTGCTCAGGAGCTTCTCGGAATCGACCAGGTCGCCCATGCGGATCTCATCCCTTGCGATCTTGTCCATATAAGCAAAAGCAATACCCCTCTTAGTAGTGCCGATCTTCTCCTTACGGGAAGATTCACGAAGACCGTCCTGCTCAATATGATATGGCATAATGATACTGGTCTTAGCATCGATACCAAGCTTATCGGAATGGATATCAACACCGCCCTTTCCAAGCATATCGATCTCCTCTGCCAGAACCTCAGGGTTCAGGACAGTACCCGGACCTATCAGCACCCTTGAATCAAGTAAAAACCCGGAAGGTATCAAATGTAACTTATAGACATCCTCGCCAACTGTTACCGTATGACCGGCGTTGTCGCCACCCTGGAACCTGACGACAAGATCGTAGTCTTTTGAAAGCAGATCAACGATCTTTCCTTTTCCTTCATCACCAAACTGTGATCCTGTCAGAATAGTAAACATAGAGGGGGAAATTGCAGTTTATACATATAAAGCATTTGGCAACATTAGAGATGTTGAGATAATAACTCTACTTTTGCCGCTGAAATAATAATTGACACAGAGGATGGAAACTATGTTAAATCACTCATTGCAACTGAATACAAGTGTAAGTTAAAGGCAAATTGTCTATCAGATGAAAAACTGCCACCAACAAATAAACTATCAATTTCAAAGAATAATTCCAAAATGCTATATGTTACAAACCATAAACATTATCAATGTATTACTGACATATAAGATACCGGGGAGTTCATATTGAATAATATAAATTTAAAAATACATTCTTCTGCCAAGATATATGGATCAAGCACTATAGGAGATAATTCAGTAGTACTTGAAAACGTTATACTTGGATATCCGGAACATAAGATCCTCTCCCGAATAGTAGAGGGTGATGCCCCCATCGAAGATTCTGATTTTCAGGGATGTGAAATTGGCCCCAACTCATTCATAAGACCGAATACAACGATCTTCAATAATGTCAGGACAGGTAGCAACTTCAAGACAGGACACAACTGTATGATACGTGAGAACACCACTATTGGAAATAATGTCCTGATAGGAACCAACGTGATCATCGATGGAGATGTAACTATTGGCAATAATGTCAGCATCCAGGGGAACGTCTATATTCCAACCCATGTGACGATAGAGGATAATGTTTTCATCGGACCTTGCGCAGTACTTGCAAATGATAAATATCCAATTCGTAAAGAATACAAACCGGAAGGCCCTCTGATTCGAAAAGGAGCATCTATAGGTGCAAATGCAACCATACTCCCGGGAGTTGAGATCGGAGAAGGTGCATTTATAGCAGGTGGGGCGCTGGTGACAAGGGAAGTCCCCCCATGGAAACTTGCGATAGGTTGCCCTGCAAAGATAGAAGAACTTCCAGAAGAACTGAGATCACTAAACAGGATCTGATCTGATCTGAACTTATCAGGAAAATTCCAAAAATACAAGAGGATACTATGATTCCAATAGCAAAACCCAATCTTGGACATGAAGAAATAGATGCAGTATCTGAGGTGCTGGCTTCAGGAATCATCGCAGAAGGAAAATGTGTTGTAGAGTTTGAAAGTGCTTTTGCAGAATATATCGGAACAGAGCATGCGATCGCAGTGAACTCCGGAACAGCTGCCCTTCATGCCGCACTGCTGGCACATGGGATAGGTAAAGGCGATGAGGTCATCACAACGTCCTTTAGCTTCATAGCAACTGCTAACAGTATCATATATACCGGTGCAAGGCCGGAATTCGTGGATATTGAGCCTGAAACGTTCAATATCAACACTGATATAATAGAGGATAGTATAACCAAAGATACAAAGGCACTGATGCCGGTACACCTCTACGGCCATCCGGCAGAAATGAAGCAGATAAATGAAATTGCAGAAGATCACGATCTGGCCATTATTGAAGATTCATGTCAGGCCCATGGTGCAACTTACCACGGTAAGAAAGTCGGTTCCTTCGGAACGGGAGCGTTCAGTTTCTACCCCACAAAGAACATGACCACCGGAGAAGGTGGAATTATAACCACCAATGACAGTGAAATTGCCAGAAAAGCCAGGATGATACGTGCACATGGTTCACAGGAACGTTACATTCATGAAATGATAGGGTACAATTTCAGAATGACAGATATTGCAGCTGCAATTGGTCTGGCTCAGCTCAAAAAGGTCGATGAATTCAACCTTAAACGCCGGAAGAATGCACAGCTCCTTTCAGAAGGACTAAAAGATGTAAGTGGAGTTACCATTCCAACTATCAGGGAAGGATGTGAGCACATGTTCCACCAATACACCATAAGGGCGGAAAAACGCGATGTTCTGATCACAAAGCTGAATGAGAATGGCATCGGTACAGGCGTCTATTACCCGATACCAATACATATGCAACCGACATATATTGAAGCAGAATACAACTACAATCTGCCAGTATGTGAAAAAGCAGCAAAGGAAGTCATCTCACTTCCGGTACACCCGGGTGTTTCAGAGAAAGATGTTAAACATATAATCAAAACTGTAATAGAGGGGGGTAAGTAAAATGACACGTGTAGGAGTTATAGGTGTTGGTGCTATGGGGCAGCACCATGTCAGGATCTACAAAGAAATGGAAGGAGTGGAACTTGTAGGAATATCCGATGTTGACAGGGACAGGGTCGAAGAACTGGCAGCAAAATATGATGTTAAAGCTTATACTGATTATGAAGAGCTCTTAAAAGAGAATCTTGATGCAGTAAGTATTGTTGTCCCAACTACACTCCACAAAAAGGTCTCATTGGATGCTATAAATTCAAATGCGAATGTACTTGTAGAAAAGCCCATTGCAGATACACTTGAAAATGCCGACATAATGATAGAAGCCGCCGAAAAGGCAGGAGTTATCCTTATGGTAGGACAGATCGAGAGATTCAACCCTGCAACAACAAAAATGAAAGAAATAATAGATAGCGGACTCCTTGGAAAGATAGTATCTATTTCCACAAAGAGAGTTGGCCCTTACAACCCGAGGATAAGAGATGTGGGGATTATCCTCGACCTTGGAGTACATGACATCGATGCTATATCATATATGTACGGTAGCAATGTCACAGAAGTCTACGCTATTGCCGGCAAGGACATTCATTCAAAGGAAGACCATGCATCTATAATGCTCAGATTTGATGATGAACAGGCAGGTGTTGTTAACATTAACTGGCTAACCCCACACAAAGTGAGAAAAATGGAAGTTATTGGCGTACATGGGGTCGGATACCTGGACTACATCGATCAAACAGTTACAATACATGATGCTAAATGGATAAGAAATGCAAAGGTTGAGAAAGCTGAACCACTGCAAAAGGAACTCGAACATTTCATAAACTGCATAGAGAAAGGAGATACACCCCTCGAATCAGGCATTGACGGAAAACATGCATTAAAAGTTGCACTCTCAGCCATAGGATCCTACAATCGGGATGGCATAATAAGGATTGACTGAATTGATCTAACCTTACTTTAAATTTTTAGGATCTTTACCTTTTTTACGAAGTAGAAAGCTCTTGAGGATGATGATCCAGAATATAATTTGGGCAAGGGTTACACCTACACTATCTGCTACAAGGTCGGCTTCACTTGGAGTTCTGCCTGGAACGTACATCTGGTGAATCTCATCCGTGATCCCATAGGCAATGCCCAGAAGAATCGCAAATAATGGTGCATATTTTTTAAGGGTATTGTTTCCGGAATTACGGAATGTTATATGTAAAAGAATCCCTAATCCTAAATACAGGAACATATGTGCAATCTTATCAAAATTACCATAAGAGTAGCGTACAATGTCCATTAAAAGAGGAACACCGATTACTTTGGAGATAATACTGTTGTTCTTTGCATAATCAATGGACCATTCAAATAAAAAACTTTCATTTGGCACGTTGATAGCAGATTGTGATGAAAGATAAAAAATAAAGCCTCCATAAAGTATAGAAAGTGCAATGAAAATATGGAATCTTCTAATACGATAGCTGTCATTATTCTTTGGGTCTTTTAGAGGCACAATCAAATATGAATCTGTGTTTTCTTTGACCATTCCCGCCACCCCGACTCACAAAGATATGCTTTTCATCATCTAATATTTAGAAGATGAAACAAAAAACTTACACTATAATTTAACTTCAGAGTACATATATAACTTGTGATGACAACTTTATATAAATCGATATCAATGTAGTATATACGGAAATTGTGGAATGGGAAGCAGAACACAATATAGTTTAACAGAGCAGAATATAGCTTAGCGCCAGTAGTTAGACATTGAATTAAAGTAAAAGGTACAAAGATGGTAGATATTACATCTCCTTCAATGATATATAATCTGGCAATAGCAAGTAATTTCCTTCTACCTTTGGTGCTAACTGTCATCTCAATGCCTTATTTCATAAAAAAGTTCACTAAAAGCGGTATTCTTGCACGAGACTATTATAAGAAAGGGCATGTGAAGATCCCTGAGCGTGGTGGCATAGTCATTCTGCTTCTAGCAATGTTATCAATATCCTTTAACAGCTTGTTCTTCAACTTCGAACCTGCCAATTACATTGCCCTTATTGTCGTTTGTCTTTTTGGGCTATTTGGAATACTCGATGATATGATCGATATCGGACGATTATCTAAACTTCTTATTATGTATTATTGTTCTTATCCGCTTATCCAATGTGCCACAAACACAGCACTTGTGATCCCAGCTATTGGTAGTCTTGAGCTAGGAATACTTTATTTGCAGTTCATTATACCAACCTATGTCCTTGTAGCTTCGAACCTTGTTAATATGCATTCCGGATATAACGGTCTGGCATCCGGTCTCTCGATAATAATCCTGATATCACTGATACTAAAATCTATAATGATTGGAGATGTAAACAACATCCTTTCAATAATTGCAATAACAGGAGCACTTGTGGGATACTACATTTATGACCGATATCCATCGAAAATATTCTGGGGAAATGTGGGTTCACTTACAATAGGAGCAACAATTGGTACTCTGATAGTCATACAGGGATTCATTATAAGCGGATTCATCATGCTAATCCCACATACTGTGAACTTCCTGCTTTACGTTTACTGGAAAGTCAAGAAATTCCCGGTAGCTAAATTTGGAGGAAATAGAGGCGACGGAATAATCGAAGTTCCGAATCCTTACACATTGAAATGGATACTTCCCTACTACTATAACGTTACTGAGAAGCAGGCAACATATGCAATGTATCTTTTAACAGGCTTCTTCTGTTTTATTGCACTCCTTATTCCGGGAAGGATCTAAAATTAAAAAATGCATTGACAGAGTTCATTTACCCCTGCCACGCTTTACAGTCAGAACCATGAATACAATGAAAAGCACTAAGATCAAATTCTGATCCAGAGTTTCGTCTTCATTATCATCGGAAGTTGAATCCTCTGAAGAACTATCATCCAGAATTTGTGCCCCATTCCCGGAAGGATCATGATTCAATGCCATTGTGGGATCAGAATCTGCAGTTATTGCAAATGGTGAAAACCCTGGTGTTGAAGATTCAAAATAAACATAACCATCTTTTTCACCCATGACCATGGTTTGAAGAGCATCCCATTTACCATCAGAATGTCTGTTTAGCCTGATAGCAGAAGCATTAATATCATTTCTTTCCATCCATGAACTTTCAACCCTGAAGCCAATTGTCATGGCTTCAATATTTGCAGGAGTTGCAAAACCATATTTTCCAACCCATATGTTCATATTCCTGTAAACAAGCCCCTCGGGATCATCTTGAACAAGAGCAGACCTGTTCTTCAAAACTTCAACAGTTGTGGTTATAGAACCTGAATTTTTGAGAGGTGTGAAGTTTACGTTCACAATCGGATTCTCACGAGAACTGAAAGTATAGGACACATCCATTCCCTTGTTAACCGTCCTTGCAGCAACATCTTTGAATTCAATATTCCCAAATTGCTCGCCTGAATCGCCGGCACCTCCACTGCTTCCTGAACCAGTACTATCGGTACCCCCTCCGGATGAAGACGTGTCCGATATGCTCACTACAGCATTTTCAATCGATATTGGAACTGCTGTTCCGCTGGAATTACTTACCACGACATTGGCCATTTGTAAATTGGATTGACCAGAACTGGTTGTTTTAAAAACAATAGTTGCAAGTATGCCGGGACTTGTGACCTCATCTTTTCCAAAAAGAACAGTATATGCATATATGATGGTCCCAGCTGTATTGTCAACAGTACCTTCACTGAAAAGAGTAGTAGCAGTGTTGCTAAACAAGTCTCCCTCTGATACACTTTTCACATCAAGTACAGAACCATCAAAATACAGGTCGAACTGTGCCCCTGATATAGGCATGTCTGGCTCGATGTAGACATCAACAACAATTTCCGAACCCAATTCCACAGATTGGTTATCAGGAGAGAGACTCACAACCGTCTCTGCAGAGACCGGACTTATAAGAGCAAATGCTGATAGTAACAACAGAAAGACCACAAAAAGACGTACGGGTAAATTTGAATCCGGAGTTTTTAGAAGACTATTCGTAAAACTATCTGGAATTAAATGTTTATTGATCATATTGAGCACCACTTATAAGGAAAAGTTAGTCCCCCCTAACATATCTATCTTTTGAATGGAATCATTAGAAGAGAACTTTGAGTTTGGGTGGGGGAATATGTTGGTGGTACAATAGTTTATGTCGTTGTGTTCAGGAATGGTCTCAATGTTCTCTCCTAAGGACAAAATATAGTATAATTGCTTAATAGATAAACCTTTCCATAAATAGACAGGTTTTTTAGAAAACATGCAATCGCCCCAATAAATAAAATATGAATGCTAGAAAATATAATAATAGTTTTAGTAAAAAAATAAAACAAATCAGTTTTTTGCTGGGAAAAACTGCTTGCATATCGAATCCGGCAGTACTTTCCTGCCAACCTTCCCTTTCTTCCTGCATGTGCCTGCTGAGAAATAACGACATGCATTACAGCAGTAGAACCGCTGTTCCAGTTTGTCCCGGATAACCTTTTCGTGAAGATCTGTCTCACCCAATCCACGATGATACTTGTAATCATTCCAGTCAGCATAATATATCTGACTGGTAAGTGTCGAAACTGCTGGAGGATCCCATTCATCATAAACTGCTCCGATCTCCAGAGTATTCGAAGTGATCTTTGGAACAGATTCCTTTGAACCACTGCTTAGAAGATCAACGATCTCTTCTTTTAATTCAAGGAAGATCTCATCATCAGGCTTTATTGCCAGTGCCCTGTTTATGTATGTTTTTGCGCCTTCAAGGTTACCAAGGCTTTTCAGGCAAAGTGAAATATTATAGTATACGGGATACGGTCTTGCCACAACACCTATGCTCAGGATCTTCTCATAAATATCTACAGCTTCTCTGAATTTGCGTTGCTGCTGTAAAAGAAGAGCCATATTGTTCAATGCGTGGACATTTTTAGGCTGCAGCTGTAAAGCCATCTTGAAATAATGTTCTTTCCTTTCAACATCCTTTTCAGATCTGCCGGAGGCAATGTACCTCTCAACGGTCTTACTTACATCATCTTTTGCCATAGAATATCCTCATATTCCTCTTTTTCTCTGTACATACCAGCCCACAACAGGTGGAACCCAGCATAGATTTGCCACAATGGTCTCAAGGGCAGTAAAGGTTTGGGTCGTTGGGCTGAAGCCATATATGCGTAAAAGTAAAAGACCGAAAGGCACGGTCACAATTATTGCCAGGCTTGCGACCATCACAGGATGACGTACATACTTATTGACAACTCCAACCCAGGTACCTTCTTTTCTCTTCAGGAAAAGCATCCCGGAAATGTTTGCTCCTATCTGGTCACTAAGTGCATAGAAGTAAGGAATATAGAAACCCTCAACGCCATATACGTTAACACCTGCAAGGCGACTGGCAATATCGATTATCCAGGGAACTGCTAAGCCAAAAAGCTTGCCCCAACCGTAGGCTTCCGCCATTGTACTCGCGCCACCAAGAAAACGTTGGCGAATTGAATAGATACCTTCCAGTATGCTTTCACCTTCTCCTGACAGAGTCCTGACCAGCCATTGACCCACAGGACTTCTCTGGTAGCCCTGCATATCAAGAAAAATACCTGCAATAAGACCCAGGGCATATCCAGGAATACCTTGCTACACAGCTCGAGCGTATCGAAGGATTTCACCAGATGGGTGTCAAGCCGACAGAACATACACTTGTGGCATTTGAATCCCTGCCGCTCTTTGAGGCTGCTGCCAAGACCAAGAAACGAGGTTATTTTCTGTACCACGAACTGAAGAAACGAAAGATAATCGGAATACAGCCTGGTATGAGCAAGAGCTTCAAATTAAATACATTCGGACTCAGCAGAGATCAGGTAGAATATGTCGCTAAAGCTTTCATTGAGATAGCAAAGAAATATGATATACCGGTGGAGGATGAAGCATGAAATATACGGAACTGACAAAACAGTTCAGGCAATTTTTCGAGTTGCCACTTACACCGGTTGCTGTAAAATTCAACAGCGATGATGATCCTAATATCCCGCATCCTATGCGTTATTGTGAGATAGTCAGAAAAGCTGCAGCGTTTGGTACGTCCTATACCTGTTCGGCTGACGATATGTCCTGTGCAAGCGCAGAACTTGCACTCGGGTTCACCGAACCTGCTTACGGGGATGTGTATCCAAGGGTGAAACCCGCGGATACCAGAACAATGACCGTTACACCACTTGACAAATGTGAATTCGAACCTGATGTGGTGGTGGTTGTCGGAACCGCCAGCAAGCTCATGCGTGTGGCAGCAACGTTGTCTAAAGTGAAAGGAGATATGGTAAATGCCAAATTCAAAGGGGAATTCGCGGTCTGTGGAGAATGTACTACCATTCCAATAATGGAAAACAAGGTGAACCTCTCACTTTTGTGTGCCGGAGCACGTATGTTCAGCGATTACAGGAACGATGAAATAGTATTCGGATTCCCTATGGAGGCCTTTGTTGAGCTCACAGAATCATTGAAGGAAGAGAGTATCACAAAAGCGCTTTGTGGCTGTCTTATGGACGACCTGCCGGCACGGTTGGTGGATGCTATCCTCGCACTCGGTTTCACGAAAGGTACGGATCATTTCATCGGACGTTTCGGGAATGAGATAGTGAGGCTATACATTCCAAAGGATGAAAGCGGAAAGAGCTCATCAGTAACCCTGCATGTCCCTGTTAAATTTAAAGATACGGATGCAGCAAAGGTTTCAGAAGATGTGGCATCCTGCCTGTTCGAAGACCCGATGAACTATCGTCTCAGGGATAACTGGGTTGATGTAATACTACTGATCGACCTCCACGAACCCATCAGACGTGCAGCCATGAAACCTGAAAAGTTCAACGCACTTGTCAACAATGGAATAGAGGTAATGCTGGATCGTGTTGCTAAATTCAAGCTCAAGACGATACAGTGAATCTTTAGTAAAAGTGATTACCCTATAATCTATAGGGGATCTACTTTTGTCTATTTTTAAATGAAAAAGATGATGAAAAAAGAGACTTGACCGAGAGATCAGGCTTTTTTAATATGGACTTTCCAGATGTTATTTTCTTCTTTGTCGATACCAAGAATGGTATGACCTTCATTCTTCACACTTTTAGGAACATTTGATATCGCAGATGCATAATCAAAGATAACTGTGAGATGTTCACCACTTTCCAGCTCCTCTAATTGCAATTTTGTTTTTACGAAAGTAAAGGGACAAATCTCCCCCCTGAGATCTAATTCGATCGAATCTTCAGTCATATTTTCACCTTTGGTCTTTAATATTGGAATGAAAATAGCTCTACCTGTAAAGATATAAGAGCTAAGATACAGGCAAATAAAGACGTATTCTTCATCAATCCAATGTAAGACTAGCAACACAAAACATTCTGCATATTTTATTCAATTGATGTGTTTTGCCGACACATTTATATAGTAGAGAATTGTATTCACAATTGTGACTTCACGATAGTGAAGTTGTGACGTGCCATATCAAACTATGGATACGACTAAGATTTAACCTATACAAAGGAGTAATGAAAATGAGGGATCGCTTTTGTTGACAATCACGAGAAAAACGTACAGATAAAGAAAAGCATCGAAGAGCCAAAGGACAAACACCTGAGAAAGACAATTGAAGGGTTGCCACCTTCTGCAAAACTTGTCTACAAGGTACTTGAATACGGTGGTCTTCTTACACAGAAAGAAATCGCCGAACAAAGTTATCTCCCTCCCCGTACCATCCGATATGCATTGGGCAGACTGAAGAATGAGGATTTCCTGCAGGAAAGATTCTACTTCAAAGACGCAAGACAAAGCTTGTATGGTCTGAAAGATATGACCAAACACCAGGTAACAGGAGAAACAGCTTCACCGGCTGAATTTGATTTTGCCAATGTATATACTGTCCCTAAGGAGTACGAAGTATTGGCAACATAAATTTAATTCTGTGAAAAACGGATCAACTCAACAACCTAAAAACCGAGTATCTCAAAAATATGATTGGTAAAAAGGTGTTACAACCAATGGCGGACTCATTGTGAGAACAATGAGTTCAACAGTTATTTTAAGCTATTTTCTATTTCATTTCCCAAAAATATCGTTTGTAAGTCGATAATGGAAATCAATTCTCAGAAGAATCCATCTTCAGCTTAAATACTTTGAAAAGTATTGAAATTACAGTCAGACTATTAACGATGAATTGGAATATTGTATTTTGTATTCAGATCTACAATTTATCAGATTTTTTTAATTACCTCTATTCTCCACTGGTTTAATAATAAGTCAGAAGATGTAGCGCCAGGTAAATTCGGGATTTTGACCAAAGCGCAGCTTGTAGAAATCAGTTAAACGAAACAGACGTTAGTAAGATCCATATAGCAATTCGAATCTATAAAATGAGATCATGAATAGAAACATATCAGAACAGCAAAGTGAAAACTAGTAAGTTAAGATCAGTTAAAGAAAAAGGGTAATAGAGTGAGCACAGCAGCGACGCAGATTTCCCGAGGACTCTCGTACCTCAGTACAGTAAGCAACGTGGGCAGGCTTATCTTCTGTGTTCGGAATGGGAACAGGAGTTGCCCTGCCGCTATGGCCGCCGTACTCTAACTCATATTAATGGATGAAAGCCAAGGTCCGGATTCGAACCGGAATGGAATC